>JBCBDI010000174.1:0-5457 GCA_038529885.1 Pseudomonadota bacterium | reverse complement strand
AGCACGATGCCCCAATTCTCTTTAGGATTTCAATTATAGGTCGAATTTCATCGAAATTGCCGACCCAGAATTGGCGATGGTTTTGCCTTATTTTGCTACAGAAAGAGCATGAGCCGCTCTCTGCACCCCATCCATGCTCTGTCGGATCGCATCACGCGTCTTCCGGATAGCGCATCATCCGCGGACCGCGCAAAATCGCGCGCGATGGTGATTTGGACTGCCATTGCGGGCCCTATGGTTGTGCTCGTGAACCTCATCGCTCACGACATGAACATGTTTCATCCAGCCATTCTGATGCTGACCGCAGGCGCGTTAGGGGCGGCCTACTCCATTTTGCATCTGCGTTATACGCATCGCCTCGATCAGTCAGGATGGATTTATCTGGCGGGCGCCGTCGGCGGAATGGCCATCGCCGCTTGGCTGACTCCCGAACATCGCATCCTTCCGCTCATCTCTTTGGTTGCGACGCCCGTCTTCTTCGGATTGATCGTCTCGTGGCGCCAGTGCTTGAATTACACAATTGGTCTGACGGGATTTTACATCCTGACAGCGATTTGGGTCGGTTTCACCGAGCCCGGCAGTCTCACAGAGGTTCTGCAAATCCTCGCCATGACCTTAGCCGCCTATGGCGTCGGCATGTCCACGTCCGGATATGCTTACTCAACCGAACGGGTGTCTCGCATGCTCAAGAAGCAAAGAGATGAGATTGAAATCCTCGCCTATCGCGACGCGCTGACCGGCATTGAGAACCGCCGGGCGTTTAACGAATATGCGCCAGCTGAGTCGGTCGAAAACCTGCCTACCACGCTCGCCGTTATCGATCTCGATGAGTTTAAAGCGACCAATGATCTTTACGGTCACGATGTCGGGGATCAGCTGTTGAAAGAATTCGCCGCCCGGCTGGCCGCTATTGCGGGTGAGACGGCCCGCGTGTTCCGCCTCGGCGGAGACGAGTTTGCAATGATTTCAACCGACGAAGATCTCAACTTGGACTGTGTCGGGCGAGCGATCTGTGAGAGCGCAGATACGCCGATCTCGACTTCGGTCGGTGATATCGCGATCAGTATGTCTGTTGGACTGAGCCACTCTAAAGAAGGCGACCTCAAAGCGCTCTATCGCGAAGCGGATACCGCCGCTTATGCGGCCAAGCGCAAGCGTGAACCAAGCTGGGTGGTCTTCGAAGATGGCATGCAGGCCACGCGGCCAAATCAAGCGAACTTTGCCGAGGCGATTTAGCCGATATCCTCAGCCAGGACCGTCATGTTCAGCGCATAGCTGGTCTCGCCATCATCGACGTCTTTGTACACCACGGCGAGAAACTCCGCACCGAGATAAACCTCGACGGAATCATCGGTCTCCTTGCGCGCGATCAGGCGCAAGCCGGGATTGAGTTTTTCTTTCAGATACGCCTCGAGACGTAAGACTTCTTCGCGGCCCATGGCTCACTCCTCATTCACTTTGCGCCCGCCATAGCCGGATGCGCGCAAAGTGAAAACCTCGGCCTGCTGAAATCAACAGAATTAGTTATAGTAAGACGGCTTTTCTTCGCCTGCAGGGGCGGGCGCTGTCGCCGCCAGGTCAGGCTCCGGCGGATTGACCATGGTCCAGAGCGCGCCTGTGCCCCACCATATGATCTCGACCACGATCCGCGCGATCAGCGTCATCACGATCCCGAAAATCGACGACTCATTGATGAAAACCCGCGTGACCGCGACGCCCTGCTCACCGAGGTCAGGATTTCTCACCCAATCCAGATTGGCGAGATAATTGGCAAAATCATTGACGCCATTGAACGCCGCCGGGGCGAACATAATGCCCAGCATGATCAGCACTAAGACCATGAAAAACGTGGCGATAATCTTTGCCGACGCAGTCGACATCGAGCGAAACAGGATCCACATAAACTCACCCCTTTGTGATTTTTATCCACAAACCATACCGGGATGACGGGAAGACGTAAAACCGATTTTACTTATTCGCCGCTCCAATTGGGCTTACGCTTTTGCGCAAACGCCATCGGACCTTCAATAAAATCAGGCCCTTGGAACAATCGCGTGATCGCATCATACTTCTGCGAAAAGGCGTCTTGGAAGTTCGCGGTGTCGAGGCCTTTCATGACGACTTCCTTGGTGGTCCGCACTGAAGCCGGGCTACATTCCTCGACCATTGCGGCCCAACGCATCGCGGCATCCATCAGTTCAGCTTGCGGCACAACCTCGTTCACAAAGCCAAGTTCTTTGCCCTCATCAGCCATGACATGTCGACCGGTCAGCATCATGCCCATGGCTTGTTTCAGACCAATCTGACGGGGCAAACGATGCATTCCGCCGGCCAAAGCAGCGAGCCCTACTTTCGGTTCTGGCAGCGCAAATCGGGCATTGTCAGAGGCAATGATGATGTCGCATGCAAGCGCGATCTCGAAGCCGCCGCCCATCGCCACGCCATTGACCGCGGCAATCACCGGCTTGAACAGGTCATAGCGATTGGTCAGCCCGCCAAAGCCCGTCGGCACCGGGAACATCTCGCCGCCTTCGGCTTGATAGCGCAGATCATTGCCGGCACTAAACGCGCGATCGCCTGCCCCAGTGATGATCGCCACCCAGAGATCTTTTTCTTGCGCAAACTTATCAAACACCTCGCCAAGGTCCCGGTTGGCCGGCGGATGCAGCGCATTCATCTTTTCAGGGCGATTGATTTCCACCACCAAAACGTGGCCTTCGACCTTGGTGTTTACGAATTCACTCTCAATCATAATGCGCTCCAGACTTATAAGGTTTTGCGCTAGGCTATGGCCTCAAACACGCGAATCAAGGATGACGTGGGGACATGGCTTCGATCGACCCTCTCGACCTCTCCTCCATCGACCCGCCGATTTGGCGGATCATGGTCAGCGATGTCGTCTATGGCCCCTACACGCTGGGCCAAATGCGCAGTTTCGTCGATGAAGGTCGCCTGCTCGCATCCTCGACCGTTGCTCGGGGCGATGGCGGGGCGTTTATATCAGCGTTTGAACATATCTCTCTGCGCGATCTTTTCGCCGCTGATGACAATACCGCGCCGCCAACCGAGCGCCCGACTGCGGCCAATTATATGGTCACCGTCCAAACCGACAGCGACGGACGACACGCTTTCATCTCCGTCCTCAATCAACTCGGGCGGTTTTCGGAATTGATGGGTGGAACCTTCATTCTCCACGCCGAGATTTCGCTCGTGGACCTGCATGCCCAGCTCTCAACCGTCTTGGCCGAACGCGGCAAGTTCGTGATTGCCAATACCAGCACAGGTCAGCTCGCTTGGATGGGGTTAGGACCTGATGCGGATCAGCACGCCCGCGCCGTCTGGAAGCGCGAGCCCTAAGCGGCGATTTCGACCTCTTCCGGGGCCATTGGCGCGATCCCGCGGATCATGTCAGCTGCCTTCTCGGCAATCATGATGGTCGGCGCATTGGTATTCCCGCCGATCAGGGTCGGCATCACCGACGCATCAACGACGCGCAATCCATCAACCCCGCGCACTTTCAGCTCCCCATCGACAGGATCGCTGTCATGGATGCCCATCGCAACCGTGCCGACCGGATGATAAATGGTCTCACCATAGGCGCGGATAAACTCGTCGATCTCATCATCTGATTGCACATCCGCGCCGGGGAACGCTTCCGCCCCACGCAACGGGGAGAGCGCCTTCTGACCGGCGATATCACGCATCATTTTGACTGACTCGCGCATCGTGATCCGATCGCCTTCCGTTGCCAGATAATTTGGATCAATCAGCGGATGCTCAAACGGATCATTGCTGTTGATCATCACCGTTCCACGGCTCTCTGGGCGCAACTGACAAGAGTGGATGGTGAAGCCATCTTTCTTATAGTCGAAATTGCCATGATCTCGCATCATCGCATTGACCACATGCAGCTGGATATCTGGTCGGTCGAGCCCCTCGCGGGTTTTCAAGAACGCGCCAGCCTGCAAGAAATTATCCGCCCCCGGTCCTGTTTTGGACATCAAATATTTGATCCCCACAGCCAGCTTTTTCAGACCCGATTGCTTAGAATAGGCCGATGCCTTTTGGGTCATCTCATGGATCACAGTCACATCGAGGTGATCTTGAAGATTGGCCCCGACATTTGGCGAGTCCACGACACTGGTCACCCCTGCTTCGCGTATAGCGTCGGCGGGTCCAATCCCAGAGAGCTGCAGGATTTGCGGCGACTGAACCGCGCCCGCACATAAGATAACTTCGCGCTCAGCGACGATCGTCTCCGGCTGTGCGCCCTTCTTCGCGAGGATCTCCACACCATGGGTTTTGCCGCCTCTGAACACCACGCGTGACGCCAGCGCCGTGGAGAGAACGGTGAGGTTCTCCCGCTCATCCACAATCGGGCGCAAAAAGGCGAAGGAGGCGCTCCAACGTTCGCCCTCAAAAATGGTCCGCTGATACGGCCCGAAGCCTTCTTGCTGCGCGCCATTAAAGTCTTTGGTTTCAGGATAACCCGCAGACCGTCCGGCCGCGACAAACATGTCGTAAAGCGTGTCTTCCATGGGGCTTTCTGTAACATTCAACGGCCCATCGCCGCCATGGAATGCGTTTGAGCCGCCCTCATAGCCTTCCGATTTTCGGAAATAGGGCAAGACATCCGCATACCCCCATCCAGTGAGGCCGCTCTGGCGCCACTGATCATAGTCGCGCGCATGTCCGCGAATATAGATCATGCCATTGATCGAAGACGAGCCGCCCCATCCGCGGCCCCGTGGCCACCACAGTTTGCGGTCATCCATATGCTTTTGCGGCGTTGTCCAGAACCCCCAATTTTGCGGGTTTTCGTCCTTAATCAGCGATCCGACACCTGCGGGCATTCGAATCATCAAAGATTTGTCTTTTTTACCCGCCTCAATCAAACAAACCGAGACGTCCGGGTCCTCACTCAAGCGATTAGCCAAGACACATCCAGCACTACCTGCACCTACGATGATGTAATCAAAGCTTTTTTTATCGCCCATTTTGACTTCCTCAATTCTTAGCATGCGGCCGCAATTACTGGTAGTTTCATGCTTGCTATCAACCATTTGTGAACTTGCGCCGCATATTGTCAATGGATGCAGCAAATGGCGGTGCGCTGCGATCAAATCGGGACTGAACATGAGCGCAGCACTGCAAAAATCTGAATTACGATCGGTTGCGATCCGCACGAAACCGGATCGCCGTCTCCACAAGCGGGTCGAACTCGTCCTCAATGGCCGGTTCCTGCACGAAGGCGCTGACCACACGTTCATTACAGCAAATGTGTCATGCGGCGGCGCCGTGGTGAAAGCCCATGCGATCCCGCATGTAGGTGCACCCGTCGTTTGCTATTTCGACGATCTTGGCCGCGTGTCCGGTCAAGTCGCGCGCCACACTGAAGATGGGTTTGCAGTCGAGTTTAAGACCTCCAAGCATAAGAAAGATAAGCTTTCTGACCGC
>JBCBDI010000173.1:0-5475 GCA_038529885.1 Pseudomonadota bacterium | reverse complement strand
TCACTTCACGCGCGTGCCGCCGTCTAAAACCCAGACCATTGGGGCTTTTCACGCCGCTGAAATCTTCTTTGTCTTTGGCAACCACAGCCCCCTTGCGGGCCTCACCGAAGCGGATGAGGCACTGACCGAAGCCATGGGTCTTTATTGGACCAATTTCGCCAAGACGGGCGACCCCAACGGGGCGGGTTTAACCCCGTGGCCTCCATATGCGCCAGACACAGATCAGTGGATGACCTTCAACCCATCCATCGAGGTCAAAACAGAGGTCCGGGCGGAAAAGCTCGACATCATGGAGCGGGCCATGGTCGCGCGCATTGAAGAAGCGATCCCCCAGATCACGCCGCCGCGCGTCGCAGACGAAACACTCTCCGGCTCAGGCGGTCAGGAGATTGCTGCAGATAGCCTCGAGCCCTAACAGGTCGATCTCATCGAAGGCGTCCGGTTGCTCGCTATCGACATCAAGCACGGCAGCGAGGCGCCCGGACGCATCAAAGACCGGCACGACAATCTCAGAATTGGTGCGACTGTCACACGCAATGTGTCCCGGAAACGCGTGCACATCTGGGACGAGAATGCTCTTTTCCTGACTGGCACACGCACCGCAGACCCCTTTGCCAAAGGGGATGCGCAAACAGCCAAGCGTGCCTTGATAGGGGCCGACCACTAATTCATCTGCTTTGTCCGGATCAACGACATAGAATCCGGTCCAGAAGAAACGCGGTGAAAAGGCCTGCGACAGAAGGCACGCCGCACTTGCATAGCGCGCCGGAACATAGCTCTCACCCGCCACGACGCTTTCAATTTCGGCTTTCAGGTCGCGATATTGCCCAGCCCGGTCCATGCGTCTGCCTTTCTTTTGACAAGCGCTCCATATCGGATGGACCCTGCAATTAGACAAGATAGGAATGGACGCAGCGATTTGGCTCTGAAATAGTTGTCGTCCAGTGGAGGGAATTGCGTGAACGCAGGCCGGACAATCAAGACGCTTTTGATTGCGCTCATCGCGTCCTGCTTTTGGCTTCCGGCCGCGTCTGCCTTGCAAACGCATTCCGATGCCGAGCCGGACTTCGACCTCCAAGATCTCGACCCGAACATTCAACGCGTCGATGAAGGCCGTCTCGATTCGGTTATGGCCGCTTATGAAGCCGACGAGTCGCTACAACGGGACCGGCCTGAATGGGAACCTGAAGCCGTCGAATACCGACCGCCCCGAGAGCGCTCAGGTCCGAATCCCTTCCTGGACGCGATCGCGAGCTTCTTCCGATCGCTCGGCCCTTTGATCGGATATGCGCTTGCGGCCCTAATCGCTGCCGCAATCCTCTATGTCCTGTACATTGTGTTCGGCGAAAGCCTCTCTTTGCGCGGGCGGCAAAAAGAGAAAAAGACCGCTCCTGACGTCTCTATCGTGCCGGATTTACGGCCTGAACGCGGACGCGCCACCGCGCTCTTAGAAGATGCCGACGCGCTCGCCGCCGAAGGCCGCTTTGCAGAGGCTGTGCACCTCCTCCTCTTCCGCTCGATTGACGACATTCAGGAAAAGCATTCTGGCGTCGTGGGCCGATCGCTCACCTCTCGCGAGATCGGGGCGCTCGGTATTTTACCGACCCCCGTGCGAGACGCGCTTTCGCCAATCATCCGCATCGTGGAGCGTAGCTTCTTTGGCGGACGCGATGTCGATGAAAGCGGCTGGAAACAGGCGCGCGCCTCTTATGAGACCTTCGCCTTTGGAGGCGCTTGGGGATGAGTGAGCGACTACCAGATAATGCCAATCCATTCTCGGCTCTGACCTCGCTGATCATGATCAGTGTTGGCCTCGTCGCCTTTGTTGCGATCTTTGCGCTTCTGGCCTGGGCGCCGGACATTGCCAGCAAAAACCGCGCGGGCCAGCACCCCTATTCTACGTCCGCGCTCGGCTATGGGGGCCTCGCCAAATTGCTCGAAGCCGATGGGCAAACGGTCAATGTTTCCCGCCTCACCAGCACGCTTGAATATACGGACGGCCTCTTAGTCCTCACCCTGCCCCGCTTTGGCTTGAGCCGCGCCGCCGAAGAGATTGATCTCGGCTATGTGTCCGAACCGGCGCTTTACGTCCTGCCCAAATGGTACGGGTTTCCAGATCGCGAGAACCCCAATTGGCAGAAAGATACCGAATTGATGGACACGCGCAGCGTTGAGAGCGTCGCGCGAGATTTTGACTCCGATTTAAAGGTCTGGCGCTTGCGCAACCCGGGCCGCATTCGCACGCCGTTCGGGACACAAACCCCAAAATTTGAGCATAAGATGCAGGTGATTGAGAGCGATAGCTTGGAATCCTTTATCAGCATGCCGGGCGGGACCTTGGTTGCGAAATGGCCAGGCCGCGAGGTTTATATTTTGAGCGATCCAGATCTCCTCAATACGTTTGGTCTCGCGCGCCGCGAAAATGCGCGGATGACGCTCGGCCTAATCGACTATTTGAAGGACTATCCCTCTCAGCCGGTCGTGCTGGATGCGACGCTGCACGGGTTCGAGCGCTCTGAAAGCCTGCTCCGCGCAATCTTCGATGTGCCGTTCCTCGGCGCCACCATGATCGCCTTCGCGACTGTTCTGCTTATCGGGTGGAGCGCGTTTATCCGGTTCGGACCTCCGGCCACGGAAGAGCGACCACTCTCCTTCGGAAAGAAGGCCTTGGCCGAAAGTTCAGCGGGCCTGATATCCATGGCGCGCCGAGAGGGGCAGATGGCCCCCAATTATGCGCAAACGGTCCAGCGTGACCTTGCCAAGCAACTCGGACTGCCGCCGAGCACGTCTGAAGAGGCCTTCGCGCGAACCGCGAACCGCATTGCCGAACAAAAAAATCTATCCAGCAGCTGGAGCGAGCAACAAGATCAGCTCGAACAGCCAGCCTCTGGCCGCAATGAATTGAGGGACAAAGCCCTCGCCCTTTGGCGATGGCGCAAGGAGATGAGTGATGGACATTAATGCGATTAAGGACCTCGCAAACAAGATTCGAGACGAGGTCGGAAAAGCGGTTATCGGCCAGGCCGATACGGTCGATCTGATGCTCACGGCGCTCTTTTCCGGGGGGCACATTCTCTTAGAAGGCCCGCCGGGAACCGCCAAAACACTGCTGACCCAGTGCTTCGCCGCCGCGATCAAACTCGACTTTGGACGCATTCAATTCACGCCAGATCTCATGCCGGGCGACGTCCTCGGCACGAACCTGTTCAACTTCTCCACCAGCGAGTTCACGCTGACCAAAGGTCCGATCTTCACTGACATCCTGCTTGCTGATGAGATCAACCGGACGCCGCCCAAGACCCAAGCCGCCCTCTTAGAAGCGATGCAGGAACGCAAGGTCACCATTGATGGTGAGACGCACGCTTTGAATGATCGCTTCACCGTCATCGCCACGCAAAACCCGATTGAACAACAAGGCACCTATCCGCTGCCAGAAGCCCAACTCGACCGCTTCCTGTTCAAGCACGTGCTCGCGTTTCCGAGCCGCGAAGAAGAGCTCGCCATTGTCGCGGGACATGGCAATCGGACGGGCATGAAGACCGCGGGGGCCTTTGGCGTCTCGCCCATCGTCACGCCAGAAGAACTCGCCGATGCTGTCGGCTCTGTCTCTCAAGTGCGCGTGCAGGAAGATGTCGTCGAATATATTGTCGACATCGTCCGCGCCACCCGTGAGACCCCTGCCCTCACCCATGGCGCGAGCCCCCGTGCAGCCGCTGCGATTGCCGCCGCCGCCCGCGCCAGAGCTGCGCTCGATGGGCGCGATTATGTCGTGCCCGATGATGTAAAATCCCTGTCGCTCCCAGCATTGCGCCATCGGGTCATTCTGTCCCCAGCTGCCGAGATTGAAGGCCGCACGACGGACGAGACCCTCCTCGAAATCGTCGAACAGACGGCGGCGCCGCGCTAAGGAGACCGGTTCGTGATCGCCCCTACCCTCCGCGCGATTTGGCTCATGCTGCTCGGTCTCCCCGTGCTGCTGCTCATCTCGGTATATGCGCCGTCGCTCTGGATCCTGTCTGGCGGGTGGATCGCGCTCTTATTCGGCGGCATGGTGCTGGACCTCACTATGGCTCCGCGGCGCGCAGCGATCTCAGTTGAAGTCGACGCGCCGCCAGTCCTCTACATGAATAGCGAGGATCCGGTCTCTTTGACTGTAGAGGCCGCGTCCGGCCCTCTGCCATCGCGAATCAATGCGCTCTTGGAGACGAATGAATATATTGAGCAACCCAATGCCACGATCTTAAAAGGCTGGGCGGGTCGTCGGCATACGTTTACGCGGCCACTTAAACCTCTGCGGCGCGGCAATGGTCGCCTCAAACAGCTCTGGCTAGATTGGACCGGTCCGCTTGGTTTGGTTCGCGTGAAGCGCGTGGAGCCCCTCAATCTCGAAATCGCGGTGACCCCGAACACAAGATGGGTTCAGGAAGAAGCGGTGCGCCTTTACACGCGCGACGCTGATTTCGGTATCAAGATGCAAATGGACCGCGGTGACGGTTCCGAATTTGATGCGCTGCGGGAATTCTCAGCAGGCATGGACCGCCGCGCCATTGATTGGAAACACTCGGCCCGGCACCGGCAATTGCTGGCCAAAGAATTTCGCACCGAGCGCAACCATAACATCGTCTTTGCCTTCGATACCGGCCGCCTCATGTGTGAGCCTTTGGGCGGCGTTCCGAAGATTGACCGCGCGATTAATGCCGCTTTGCTGCTCGCTTATGTCTCGCTCCGGTCCGGCGATAAGACCGCGCTCTTTGGCTTTGATGCGCACCCGACTGTGACCAGCAATGTTCTCAGCGGGGCAGGGGCGTTTCCTCATATGCAAGCCCTCGCATCGAAGCTCGATTATTCGGTCGAGGAAGCCAATTACACACTGGCCCTGACCTCACTGGCCTCACGCTTGGAGCGGCGCAGCCTGATCGTGCTCTTCACTGATTTTGTCGACACGATCTCAGCCGAGCTCATGCTCGAGAACGTCAAGCGTTTGATGGATCGCCACCTCATCATCTTTGCTTGCTTTGAGGATGAGCAGCTCTCTGAAATGATCAGCGCAGAGCCGGTCACTGCCGACCTTGTCTCCCGCGCCGTGATTGCAGACGGCCTCCTCAAAGAGCGCGAGCTGGTCTTGCGCAAATTGGAGCATCTCGGCGTGCAAGTCATTGAGACCAAGCCCGAACGGTTCAGCGCCGATCTCGTGTCGCGCTATCTCGATATTAAGCGGAGGGAAATGCTGTGAGCGATCGCGTGATGAAATCCTACCGCTTTCGGGAAGAGCGCCAAGCCGATTGGAAGCAATTGGAAGACATTGTTCAACGGGCTGAAAAAAAGGGGGTCGCGGGGCTTTCCGATCAAGATATGGAGCGCCTGCCAGGCCTTTATCGCCAAGCGGTGTCCTCTCTCTCTGTCGCGCGCAACATCTCGCTCGACCAAAATGTGGTCGCTTATTTGGAGACGCTCTGCGCCCGCGCTTATTTCTTC
>JBCBDI010000172.1:0-5502 GCA_038529885.1 Pseudomonadota bacterium | reverse complement strand
CTCCACCCGCACTATGCCGCTGCGACGCGGCTTCTTTGCGAGGCGCAAGGCATTGAAGTTGTGCAGCTTGCGCCCGCCATTGATGGCGAGCTTGAACTTGCGGGCAGTGTCGACGACGAAACGGCCTGCGTGATCGGGCAGTCACCAAACGTGTTTGGCACCGTGACAGATCTTTCGCCGGTCGCCGATGCCGCGCACGAGAAAAAAGCCCTCCTCGTGAGTGTTTTCACCGAAGCGGTTTCGCTTGGCCTTGTCACACCGCCCGGCGAAATGGGCGCCGACATCGCGGTCGGGGAAGGGCAATCCATCGGCAATCCCCTGACCTTTGGTGGGCCTTATGTCGGGCTCTTCGCGTGCACTCAGAAACTCGTCCGCCAAATGCCAGGCCGACTCTGCGGTGAAACCGTGGACGCGGACGGGGAACGCGGCTTCGTGTTGACCCTTTCGACCCGTGAACAACACATTCGCCGGGACAAAGCGACGTCAAATATCTGTACAAATTCCGGACTTTGCGCGCTCGCCTTCACCTCGCACATGACGCTGCTCGGCGGCAAAGGGTTCAAGCAATTGGCGGAGCTCAATCATGAAGCGGCTTGCGATTTGGCCGATGCTTTGGAAGCGATTCCAGGCGTCGATATCCTGACCCCCCGCTTCTTCAATGAGTTTGCGTTTGAGACCCCCGTTGATGCGGAGGCGGTGCTCGCCATGCTGAGCGAGCGCGGCGTCCTAGGCGGGGTTCGGGTTAGCCGACTGCTGCCAGAGACGGGCCTGCGCAATGTCATTCTCGCAGCGGCGACAGAATGTACGACACAAGACGATATCGCAGCCTATGCGGCGGCACTGAAGGAGGTGATCTAATGGGGATGCAATCTACAGGACGACCAACGGCGCCCGTCTCTGTCCTCGGCTCGACAGCAAGCACCGTGTCTGGATCTAAAGGTCTGCTTCAGCATGAGGATCTGATTTTTGAGATCGGCTCGCTCGACAAGACCGGCGTTGATCTTCCGACGCCAAAAGGCAGCAAGTCTCGCCTCGGCGGCGTGACGCGTAAGGTGGAGACCGGGCTGCCTGGCCTCTCCGAGCCAGAAGCGGTCCGCCACTATATGCGTCTTAGCCAAAAGAATTACGCGATTGATCTTGGGCTCTTTCCCCTTGGCTCTTGCACCATGAAGCACAATCCGCGGCTGAACGAGAAAGCCGCGCGCATGGCTGGCTTTGCCGACATCCACCCGATGCAGCCTCAAGGCACTGTGCAGGGCGCGCTCGAACTGATTGATGAGCTTGCCACTTGGCTGAAAACCCTGACGGGCATGCCGGCTGTTGCGATGAGCCCGAAAGCCGGCGCGCATGGTGAGCTGTGCGGAATGCTGGCCATCCGCCAGGCTTTGATTGCGCGCGGCGAGAGCGACACGCGCAAGCGCGTTCTGGTTCCGGCCTCGGCGCATGGCACCAATCCTGCCACGGCAATCCAGTGCGGATTCATCGTTGATGAGATCGCAGCGGATGCGCGCGGACGTGTCGACATGCAGGACCTGAAGTCCAAGCTTGAAACCACAGACGATATTGCCGGGATCATGCTCACCAATCCGAACACATGCGGCTTGTTTGAAACCGATATCAAAGAGATTGCTGACCTCATCCACGCGGCAGGCGGCTATTTCTATTGCGATGGCGCGAATTTCAACGCCATTGTCGGGCGGGTGCGTCCAGGTGATCTTGGCGTCGATGCGATGCATATCAATCTGCACAAGACCTTCTCGACGCCGCATGGGGGCGGCGGACCAGGCTCTGGTCCGACTGTGCTCTCTGACGCGCTCGCGCCTTATGCGCCTGTGCCTTATGTGGTGAAAGACGAGGATGGCTTCCATCTGGTCGAAGACGCTGAAGGCGACGCCTCAGAAGCGTTTGGACGCATGGTGGCCTTCCATGGTCAAATGGGCATGTTCGTGCGCGCTCTGACCTATATGCTGAGCCATGGGTCTGACGGCCTGAAACAGGTCGCTGAGGATGCGGTGCTCAATGCCAACTATGTGCAAGCGCGCCTGAAACATATCATGACGCCGGCCTTTGACGGGTATTGCATGCATGAAGCGTTGTTCTCTGACGCGTTTACGGCGGAGAGCATTGAGACGATTGATATTGCCAAAGCGCTGATCGATGAGGGCTATCACCCGATGACCATGTATTTCCCTCTGGTCGTGCATGGTGCGATGCTGATCGAACCGACTGAAACCGAGAGCAAGCAAGAGCTCGATCGCTTCTGTGATGCTCTGGCGAGTGTGGCCCAGCGGGCGGCAGACGGTGATGAGGCAATGAAAGGCGCGCCTTATCTTGCGCCGAAGACCCGTCTTGATGAAACGCGGGCCGCGCGCAAACCGATCTTGAAATGGACACCGCCCGCGCCTGACGCGATTGCGGCAGAATGATTACTCAGCTGGCGCGCGCGATGGATCGGGCGCGCCAGTTGGTTCATGCGAGGGCCGCCATCGCCGCAAAAAGCGAATGGTCGGGCGTTCGAACAAATAGTATGCAGCAGCCGCAACGGTGATTGCGCTGATCACCGCGATCAGGATGAAAGCCAGGCTGGCCATCATCCCATATTGCCCGAACACGGGATAATAGAGGCGTCCAAGCCCAGCAATCACGATCAAATGCCCGAGATAGAGCGAATAGCTCCAATCGCCGATGCGAACGAGAAAGGGATGCGCCCAGCGCGCATGCTTTGTGCGGACCTCCAATGCGGTGACGCCATAGATGATCAGCGCGGCTGATGTGCCGAACAAGAAGGTGCGCGCGAGAGGCAGGCTGGCGCTCGGGGTTACAAAATCGACGGATAGAATCGCGTAAAGCGTGCCTGCGATCCCCGCGATCAGGGCGGGGCGGGCATAGCTTGTCCAGCCAGATTTGAGGATCCATCCAACTGCGGCGCCCATCATGAATTCCAACGTCATTGGGTAGACGGCGAGTGTGATCAGAGTGTTTGCCTGCGACGACGACCAGCCCGAGACGATGGCAGCGATCAAAAGCGCGGCCCATGCCCCCATGGCAGGTATTCGCCAGGTCTTTGGCAGGAGCAGAATGAGCGCGAAGACCAGGTAGAAGTACATTTCATGGACGAGCGTCCATCCCAATTCGAGGATCGGTAGCGCATCATGCGGGATCAACAAGAGCGATTTGATCAGATGTTCGGAGCCCGATAGGGCCCGTCCATCGATTTCCGTCGGATCCCAAGGCACTCCTTGCGTGATGTACAGGTAGACGGCCAAAGCGCCCGCAAATAGCCACCATGTTGGATAAATCCGGGTCACCCGGGCATACAGGAAGGCCGCGCTGGAGCGTGTCCCGGGCGCCCAATCAGCGGCTACCCAGACGATGATGAACCCGGAAATGACAAAGAACAGATCGACACCAGCCATGCCGGACAAGGCAAGCGGAGAGAGCAGCGTGGCCAGGTCTGAATGGTTCTTCTCTACCCCGTAGAGATGGGCGAACATGACCGAAATCGCGGCGATAGCTCGAAGGGCTTGGATACTTTTGAGCTGACTCAACGCGGACCTTGTGTGCTTTTGACGAAACTCATCGATGAAATTCACGTCATTTCAACTCAATGTGTGTAGGCAAAATGCCTAAGTCTTGCCAGAGTCATAAATCAGAAAAGAGCTATTGGAACGGTGGGTTCGAGAACCATATTACGCATTATGCCAGACGGATCGTCACAATTCGGCAAAGAACGCCTTAAGCAGAACGCTGCGACCGCACCTCTAGGGGTGGTTGGGTCGAGCGTGCGGACGCTTGTGCGCCAGGCCTTTGCGCTTTTGGGGCTGGCCCTGATCGTCATTGCGATTCCGATTGCGTTTGTGACGCCGTTGCTGCCGATCGGTTTGCCAATCGCGATTCTGGGTGTGGTTCTGTTGGGACGTAATTCTCTATGGGGCCGGCGCTGGATGGAGGGCGTTCTCGAACGTCACCCTAAAGTCGAACGCTTTGCTCCGAACTGGCTGATGAAAGCCGTGTTTGGCCGCGAAAAGAGAGACGGCAAAAAATAAAAGCCCGCTCTTGCGAACGGGCCTTTCATAAATTGTGTTTTCGCCAGCAAGCCTAGTTGAGACGCTTATCGATCTCACCAAGCGCATTGTCGAACAAATCGTTCGCTTCGCCTGATCCAGACAGGATAGAGCGCGCCGCTTCCGTTGCAGCGTCTGCTGCCACGCGGCGAACTTCTGCAGCAGCGTCAGCTTCGGCACGGGCAATCCGGGCTTCTGCTTGGGCTTCGCGGCGCGCCACTTTGGCTTTCAGATCCGCTTTAGCTTGTTTCATCATCGCGTCCGCGTCCGCTTTGGCGCGCTTAATGATGTCATCCGCGGCAGCATCCGCCTCTTTGGCTTTCTTCTTCGCATCCGCCATCAGCTTTGAGGCTTCTTCGCGAAGCGCACGGGCTTCGTCGATTTGCGTTTGAATGCCTTCAGCGCGCTTATCCAGCAGTCCGAAGATCGTCTTAAAGCCGCCGACAAAGGCAACGATAAAGAGGAAGACCACGAGAGCTGCAAAGGCTGTTGCCGTGGTTGGATCTGCGTACCAAGGCGTTTTCGCATCGCCTGCAGCATGTGCAAGCGGGGCAAAGGCGAGCGCGAGAGGAATAAGGGTGTAACGCATCGCTTTATCCGTCTCCGAGGGCCGACTTCACCGCTGAGGTAATGTCAGCTTTGCCAGCTTTGCTGCCAAACTTGCCGAGCACCGTTTCAGCGGCATCGCCTGCGATGGCTTCGACATTCTTCATCGCTTCTGCGCGAAGATCGGCGATCCGTGTTTCTGCTTCAGCCAGTTTCTTATCGACTTCGGCATCAACCTTGGCGGTTTCCGTCGCAATTTCTTTGTCGATTTTCGCCCGGGCTTTGTCAGCCGTTTCGCGTGCTTTGCTGTGCGCCTTAGCGATCGAAACTTCGACCGCCTTTTGAGCGTCTACGGCTTCGTCATTCAGACGGGCCGCTTCGTCCAGGTCGCTGGCAATCGTGCTCTCGCGGCGTTCCAGCGTATTGCCAATACTGGGCAAGATGAAACGGGAGAGCACAAAATATAGGAACCCAAACAGCACCACGAGCCAGAAAACCTGGGACGGGAAGTGCCATGGATCAAACGGTGGGAAAGGCGCTTTTTCTGCGCCTTTAGCCGCGTCTGCTGCAAGAATGATCGAAATCATAACCTATCGGTTCCTATGCCGTGTTGAGTTTGAAACTGTGGTTTAGACCACGAACAGGATCAAAATCGCGACCAGGAATGACAGAATGCCGAGCGCTTCTGACAGCGCCATACCGATGAAGAGGTTACCGGTTTGCTGTGGAGCAGCAGATGGGTTGCGCATCGCAGCATCAAGGAATGAGCCGAAGATGTTACCCACACCAATCGCCGCACCGATCATGCCGAGTGTAGCCAAGCCAGCGCCGACATATTTAAGACCGAGAGTGATATCGCCTTCCATGAGAATCTCCTTTGGGAAGTCTTTCG
>JBCBDI010000171.1:0-5588 GCA_038529885.1 Pseudomonadota bacterium | reverse complement strand
CGCGATGCCATTGAGGAGATTGAGCGCGGCCAGGTGCGCGAACATGAATTGGTCGAGGCGCTGGCAGAGGAATTTCGGGAAGAGAGGCTGACGGCGTCCCCCTTGCTCGACTTGATCGATCTGCATGAAGCCGCGTTTTTAGCGCATGATCGCGATCTTGAGCCGGAAGGCGAGCTGGCGAGACAAGCGATGAGAATTACGGCCCCGTCCTCTGACATAGCGGAGGTGCTACAGATCGCGCCGGGTTGGGCGAAGCTGCGGCGCGGGGAAACGCTGGAAGACCGCCCAAGTCGGTGTCGTGTTCCAGCGGACGCCCGCCCTGCACTTGCGCATTTGCGGCTCCGTCACCCATGGGCCCGCGGGCGGCAGCCGGGACCAATGGGGCTGCGCCTTTGCGTTTTACTCGGCGTGCTCACCGGCATGATCTGACCTCAAGCGACAAAATGGTGAACACTGTTCACTTTTTTGTAGGGGGTACTAAATAGGGAGACATAAGAATAATGATGAGGCCTCCCATGATCCGCAAATTCGCGCTGATGTCGATCTCAGCTCTGGCGCTGGCTTTGCCGAGCCAGTCTGAAACGCTGCAAGAGGCTTTGGACCTCGCTTTTCAAACCAATCCGGCTCTAGAAGCGCAGCGCGCTGACATTGCCGTGGCGCGCGAACAGCTCAACCAAGCCCGCGGAGCGAGAGCGCCAAGCGTCGACCTTTCGGCGTCTGCTGGATACGAGTCGCTCGACAGCAATCAACCCATCGCTTTTAATGTGGGCGATCGCCCCATTGCGTCGGCGCAGCTGCAAGCAACGCTCCCCGTCTATACCGGCGGGCGCATCGATGCTGGTATCGAACAGGCCCAGGCTGGGATTCTCGCCGCGGACGCTCAGTTTGATGGAGCGGCGCAAGAGCTCATCCTGAATGTGGTCACGGCTTATGTGGATGTGCTGCGCGATCGTGAGGCGATCCGCATTCGCGCCAACAGCGTCGCTTTGTTGGAAGAACAACTCCGCGCCGCCACAGACCGGTTCGAGGTCGGCTTTGCGACACGCACGGACGTCAAACAAGCCGAGGCCCGGGTCGAAGGCGCACGCGCTTCTTTTGCCGGAGCCGAAGCCCAGCTGGAAGCCTCACTTTCGATCTATGAGCTCTTTGTCGGACAGGCCGCGGGCGATTTGGTGCAAGTCTCAAATGGCCCGGCCTTGCCTGAAACCTATGAGGCGGCGCTTCAGACGGCGTTGGCGGAAAATCCAGACCTGAAAGCGCTGCGACAGGCCGAACGGGCCGCCGAACAGGCCGTACGCTCTGCCAAGGGTGAAACGCGGCCGTCTTTGTCGATTGTGGGCACCGCAAGCGCCCAAGAGACGTTCGACATCGAAGCGGTCACGCTTGACCCGACCCTCGGGCCTGTCACGCTACCCCCTGACAATTACCGCGACACCAATGTCAGCATCTTTGCACGGGGCAGTGTCCCACTGTTCCAGGGCGGCGTTCTGCGCAGCCGCATCCGGGCCGCGCGGTTAGAGCGCAATCAAGCTCAGCTCCAAACCGTCAATGCCGAACGCCAAGTGACCGCCAGTGTCGCGCAGGCGTGGTATGGCAATGTCGCCGCGAAACAGGCCATAACCGCGTCAGAGCGCCAAGTCGAAGCAGCGGAAATCGCTTATGAAGGCGCCCAAGAAGAGCTCAGCGTCGGCACCCGGACCACGCTCGATGTCCTGGACCAGGAGCAACAGCTTCTTGAAGCGCGATTGGGTCTGATCAATGCAGAACGCGACGCCTATGTCGCTGCGCATCAATTGCTTCGCGCGATGGGGCAGCTGACCTTTTAACGCCGCCTTGTATGCGACTCTCGGATCATGATAATATTGCGTCGTAATTGCTTGTTAACCGACCGGAATTAACCGGTTAAGAGAAGCAGAATCAATGGGAACGGCTATGGCGGAGCAAGCTCAAAAAGAACCGACCATGGAAGAGATCCTTTCTTCCATCCGAAAAATCATCGCAGACGATGATGCTCCGGCGCAGGAAACGGCAGAAGCCGAAGCCATCACTGAAGACGAACTCGACGTTTTCGAGGACTTCGATTCCGCCACTGAAGCCGCAGACGAGCCTGTCGCAGAAACTGAAGAAGATGTCCTGGCGGCGATTAGCCAATCCATGGACGAGGCGTCTGGCGACTTTGAAGTCGAAGAGACAGCTGCCGAACTGCAAGAAGACGATTTCGATTTCGTCGTTGAAGAAGACAATTTCGAGACGTTCGAAGAAGACCAATTCGAAGGCGTTGAAGACTTTGCTGAGGTTGAAGCCGCCGAGCCAGAAGTGGAAGACACATTTGAGCTCGCTGAAGTCGAAGCGACGGTCGTCGCTGAACCTGAGCCTGCCCCAGAACCAGAAATTCAAAAGGAAGCCCCTATGTCTGCACAAGCTGCGCCCCTCACTGATACGGCCACTGTTACCGCGGCGGCTGGCGCCCTTGGCAAACTCCTCGCCAATGTTGAGTTCGGCGAAGAAGCGGGCGGCACAACTACGATTGAAGGCCTCGTGCGCGAGATGATGCGCCCGATGCTGAAAGAATGGCTCGACGAGAACCTACCAGGCATCGTTGAGAAGCATGTGGAAGCCGAAGTGCAGCGAATTGCACGCATGGCTGGCTAGACCCGAGCTAAACCTCTGCTAAAGAGACGGGCGCGCCAGAGCTGGCGCGCCTTTTTCATTTCTATGACCGACCGGACCGCAAAAGATGATCGACCAGCGTTTTGACCCGAAAGCCCATGAACAGCGCATCTATCAGCGCTGGGAAGAGGCAGGCTGCTTCAAGCCGAGCATGGACACCGCGGCGGAGCCCTACGCGATCATGATTCCGCCGCCTAATGTCACGGGCAGCCTGCATATGGGCCACGCGCTGAACAACACGATCCAGGATATTCTCTGCCGGTTCGAGCGGATGCGCGGCAAGAATGTCCGCTGGCAGCCCGGCATGGACCATGCGGGCATCGCCACTCAAATGGTGGTCGAGCGCCAACTTGCGGCAAGTGGCGGCAATCAAGACCGTCGGTCTATGGGGCGCGACGCCTTTATCGATAAAGTCTGGGAGTGGAAGGAAGAGTCCGGTGGGACGATCCTCAACCAGCTAAAACGCCTTGGCGCGTCTTGTGACTGGGAGAACACCAAGTTCACGCTCGATCCTGAGATGAATGTCGCGGTGAATAAGGTCTTCGTGGAGCTTTACAATGAAGGCCTGATCTATCGCGCCAAGCGCTTGGTCAATTGGGACCCGCATTTCCAAACCGCGATTTCCAATCTCGAGGTTGAGAATAAAGAAGTCGACGGCCATATGTGGCACTTCAAATACCCGCTCGCGGGCGGTGAGACCTACACCTATGTCGAGAAGGATGAGGACGGAAACGTCACGCTGGAAGAAGAGCGCGACTATATCTCCATCGCCACGACGCGGCCTGAAACCATGCTCGGTGATGGCGCGGTGGCGGTGCACCCTTCAGATGAGCGATATGCGCCGATCGTTGGCAAGCTGTGCGAAATCCCAGTTGGCCCGAAAGAGCATCGCCGGCTGATCCCAATCATTACCGATGAGTATCCCGATCCCGACTTTGGCTCAGGTGCGGTGAAGATTACCGGTGCGCATGACTTTAACGACTACCAGGTCGCGAAACGCGGCGGCATTCCGATGTATGCGCTGATGGATGAGAAGGGCGATATGCGTGCGGATGGCGAGGTGTATGCGGCCGTTGCCGAAGTCGCGCAGCGTATTGCTGAAGGCGCTGAGGGGTTTGATGAAGCCAAGATTGCGGCGATGAACCTGGTCCCGGATCAGTATCGCGGTCTGGACCGGTTCGAAGCGCGTAAAGCCGTGGTTGCTGACATTACCGCCGAGGGCAATGCGGTCATGGTCGCGGATCCGAAATGGAAACCGGAAGCAGAAGCCGGAGATCCCGGATCAAGTCCGGGACAGTCGGATACAGGCGCCGCATCCCCGGCCCACGAGCCGGGGTCTCCCGCGACGGCTCACCTCATCCCATTCGTCGAAAACAAGAAGATCATGCAGCCCTTTGGCGATCGCTCCGGTGTCGTCATCGAGCCGATGCTGACCGACCAGTGGTTCGTCGATGCTGAAACGCTCGCCAAACCCGCGATCGAAGCCGTTCGCTCAGGCGCGACCAAGTTTGTGCCTGAGAATTGGGACCGGACCTATTATAATTGGATGGAGAATATCGAGCCCTGGTGTATCTCCCGCCAGCTCTGGTGGGGCCATCGTATTCCGGTTTGGTATGCCGCCGATGGCAGCCATTATTGCGCGCCGACGGAAGCTGAAGCGCAAGCGATGGCTGGGGAGGGCGTTGCGCTGTCCCAAGACGAAGACGTTCTCGACACCTGGTTTAGCTCCGGCCTCTGGCCATTCTCGACCCAAGGTTGGCCGGAAGAGACGGATGGTCTGAAAGCCTTCTATCCAGGCGCGACGCTCGTCACCGCGTTCGACATCATCTTCTTCTGGGTTGCCCGGATGATGATGCTCGGCATTAAATTCATGGATGGCGAAGTGCCGTTCAAGGACGTCTATATCCATGCCATCGTTCGCGACGAGAACGGGAAGAAGATGTCCAAGTCTGAGGGCAATGTGATTGACCCAGTCGACTTGATTGACGGCATCGAAGCTGACGCGCTGGTCGCAAAACGCACCACGGGCCTGCGCCAACCCGAAAAAGCGCCGCAAGTTGAGAAGGCAACCCGCAAGCGCTACCCGCAAGGCTTCGACGCTTATGGGGCTGACGCTCTACGCTTCACGCTAGCGGCCATGGCGACCAAAGGCCGGGATATCAATCTCTCGGTCGACCGGGTTGCTGGCTATCGAAACTTCGGCTCGAAATTGTGGTCGGCCGCACGATTCGCACAAATGTACGAGGCCAAGTTCGAAAGCCCGGTAAACCCGTCATCATTAGGTTTGGCGCTGAATCAATGGATCATTGGTGAGCTTTACAAATGCTGCGCAGAGGTCTCCGAAGCAATCGAAGATTACCGCTTCAATGATGCTGCGGATGCGGCCTATCACTTCGTTTGGGACGTGTTCTGCGACTGGTATTTGGAGCTCTCCAAACCCTTCCTTCAGGGGGAAGACGGGGCTGAGAAAGAAGAGGTTCAGGCGGTGCTCGGCTGGACGCTTGAACGAATATTTGCGCTCTTGCACCCCTTCATGCCTTTCATCACAGAAACGCTCTGGGAGCAGACGGCGGCGCGATCTGACTTCCTGATGCTGCAGGCCTGGCCGGGGCTAGACGATGCGTTCCATAATCAAGCCGCTGCGGATGAGCTTGGTTGGGTCCTGAAAACCGTCTCTCAGATCCGCTCGGTCCGCGCAGACGTGAATGTTCCAGCGGGCGCGAAAGTGCCGGTCAGTTTGGTTGGCGCGAGCGGCGAGACCACACGCTGCGTCGAAACCCATCGCGACGTGATCATGCGCCTGGCGCGCCTCGAAAAGTTCGAGATCGCCGACGCGGCTCCGGCGGGGTCGGTGAAGACGGTCGTGGACGAGGCCACAGTCGTTCTCGAGATCGCTGACTTGATCGATGCGGGCGAAG
>JBCBDI010000170.1:0-5606 GCA_038529885.1 Pseudomonadota bacterium | reverse complement strand
AGAAGCGCCATGGGGAATCTCTCTGCTTTCCGTTTACGTTAGCGTTGAGGTATCACTCGCGCCCCTTTAGGCAAGCCCTTCCCATGAGGGAAGTATGTGCGACGCATTGCTAATTTTCCTAGCGTAAAGCTTGCCAGTCCGGTTTGGTTAGGCCAAATCCGGGCTCAAGATTCCATCGAGGTTTTGTATTCATGGCAGACGGCACACTTTCTTTTTCCGGCGGGTTCAACGAAGCCACTGAAGCGGACTGGATCGCCGCGGTTGAGAAAGCGCTTAAGGGCGGCGGGATAGAGCGGATCACGCGGCAAACGCGCGATGGATTGAAGATCCGCCCGCTCTACAAAGAAAGTGATTTCCAAAGCGCCGAAAACGTCAGAGGCCTACCGGGGGAAGCAGACTATTTGCGCGGCGCACGCGCAGAACCGGATCCTTTCTTACCTTGGGATATTCGCCAAACCTTTGCGCACCCAGATCCAAAGGTTACCAATCAAGAAATCCTGCGCGATCTCGAGCGCGGCGTGACATCGATCCATTTGGCGATCGAATGCTCTGGCGAGAATGGCTGTATCATCACCAATCTCGATCAACTCTCCGCCGCATTGAATGGCGTGCGCGCCGATATTGCGGCGGTCAGCTTGGGACATCGCGGCGCCGGATCGGGCGCGAGCGCAGCTGCGCTGCTCGCCGTCTGGGCCAGCCAGCAAGAGTCGCCTGAAACACAAAAGCTCGCCTTCAATATCTCGCCAATCACGCAATTGATGCGGACCGGGAAAATCGCCGGCGGCGTGACCGCGGCCATGGCGAAGACGGCAGCCCTGGTGAATGTACTCGCGGACAAGTTTTCCGCCTCGACCAGCTTGGATGTCTCAGCGCAATTCGCGCATGAAGCCGGGGCCAGCGAAGCACAAGAACTCGGCATCCTGATGGCCGCAGCGGTCGACACGCTCCGCCATCTCGACGCTGTCGGTCTCGCGCCCGAAAAGGCGGCGGAGCAAATGCTCTTCCGTGTCGCCATTGATGCCAATTATGGGATCGGGATCGCCAAATTGCGCGCCGCGCGGAGACTTTGGGCCCGCGTCCAAGACGCGCTCGGCCTCGCAGCGCAACCGATGAAGCTGCACGCTGTCTCCAGCGCCCGCATGCTAACCCGCTATGATGCTTGGGTGAATATGTTGCGCGGCACAGCCGCTTGTTTCGCCTCTGCCACAGGCGGCGCAGACATCATCACGGTGCGTCCGTTCAATGAGGCTCTCACCGTGCCAGAAGAGCTCGGTCGACGCATTGCCCGCAATACGCAAATCATGGCCATGGAAGAAAGCGGCCTCGGGCGCGTGGCCGATCCAAGTGGTGGGGCTTGGTTTACCGAAACGCTCGCCGAAGAACTGGCCGAAGCGGCTTGGTCAGAATTCCAGACGATTGAAAGCGAAGGCGGGCTTGTCGCCAGCCTTGTCGCGGGCACGGTTCAGGCCCGGATCGCGGACAAGCGCGCGGCCCTGATGAAGGATGTTGCCCGCCGCAAAGTCCCCGTCACAGGCGTCAGCGAGTTCCCGCTTTTGGAAGAGATCGAAGCACCGGTCGCCGATATTCAGAGCCCGCCGCGCGGCGATGGCGTCGATCCCATCGGGTTGCAGGCGCTGCTGCCTGACTATGACGAAAAGCCTGGCGATGACACAGTCGCGAAGCCGCTCACCTGGATCACTTTGGCGGAACCGTTCGAAGCCTTGCGGGATCGCTCTGAGGCTCACAATGCGAAGACCGGCTCACGCCCTTCCATCTTCCTCGCCACACTCGGACCGCTCGCTGAGCACACCGCTCGCGCGGACTTTGCACGCAACTTGTTCGCCGCTGGCGGCATAGACGCAAAAGCGGCGCCCATCCCGCCGGAGAGCGCGTCCGAACTCGCAACAGCATTCAAAGCCAGCGGCTGCAAAATCGCTGTTCTTTGCGGAGCGGACAAAAGATACGCAGATGAAGCCGCGGCGGCTGCAAGCGCTTTAAAAGAGGCAGGCGCTGTCGCGCTCTGGCTTGCTGGAAAACATGAAGCGGATGGCATCGACCGGCACATATTTGTGGGCTGCGATGTCGTGCATGAACTAACGCTCGCCTTGGCCGAATTGGGAGTGAACTAAGATGACCAAATTCCCAGACTTCACCAAGCTTGATCTCGGCGCATTGGAAGGCGGCACCAGCACGGCGCGCCCACGGACTCTACCGACGCCGGAGGGCATCGACCTCGCCACGGCGTATAGCGCGGCAGATACTAAAGGCCTCGATTTCCTCGACGATTATCCAGGCCTCGCGCCGTTTGGCCGTGGCCCCTACCCGACCATGTATACGCAGCGCCCTTGGACTGTGCGCCAATATGCAGGCTTCTCCACGGCAGAAGACTCCAATGCTTTCTATCGCCGTAATCTGGCGGCCGGTCAGAAAGGCCTCTCCGTGGCCTTCGATCTCGCCACCCACCGCGGCTATGATAGCGACCATGTTCGCGTGAGCGGCGATGTCGGCATGGCTGGCGTGGCGATCGATAGCATCTATGATATGCGCACGCTCTTCTCAGGCATCCCGCTCGATCAGATGTCAGTGTCGATGACGATGAACGGCGCCGTGCTTCCCATCATGGCGCTCTACATTGTCGCCGCAGAGGAACAGGGCGTTGGACCCGAGAAGCTCGCAGGCACAATTCAGAATGACATTCTGAAAGAATTCATGGTGCGGAACACCTATATCTATCCGCCCAAGCCGAGCATGCGGATCATCTCCGACATCTTTGCTTACACGTCTCAGAACATGCCGAAGTTCAACTCGATCTCGATCTCCGGCTATCACATGCAGGAAGCCGGTGCGACGGCAGACCTGGAACTTGCCTACACCATCGCTGACGGCATCGAATATATCCGGGCGGGCGTGAATGCCGGCCTCGACGTCGATGCGTTTGCGCCGCGCCTCAGCTTCTTCTGGGCGATTGGCATGAATACGTTCATGGAAGTCGCAAAGATGCGCGCGGCGCGCTTGATCTGGGCCAAGCTCGTCAGCGAAAATTTCTCTCCGAAGAACCCGAAGTCGACCTCCCTGCGCACCCACTCACAAACCTCAGGTTGGTCCCTGACTGCGCAAGACGTCTACAACAACGTGATCCGCACCTGCCTTGAAGCAATCGCAGCAGCGGGCGGACAAACACAAAGCCTGCACACCAATGCGTTCGATGAAGCGCTCGCGCTACCGACTGACTTCTCAGCCCGCATTGCCCGCAACACGCAGCTCTTCTTGCAACAAGAGGGCGGCGCGGCCCAGACGATCGACCCTTGGGGCGGCTCTTACTATGTCGAGCGCCTAACCCACGATCTCGCCGCCAAAGCGATGAACCACATTGCCGAAGTCGAAAAGCTTGGCGGCATGGCCAAAGCCATCGAAGAAGGCATCCCGAAACTGCGCATCGAAGAAGCCGCCGCCAATACGCAAGCGCGCATCGATAGCGGCGAGCAGACTGTCGTCGGCGTCAACAAATTCCTCCTCGATGAGGAAGAAGAAGTGCCGGTCCTGAAAGTCGACAATGCCACGGTGCGCCGGATGCAGCTCGACAAACTGGCGCGCCTTAAATCCGATCGCAGCCAAGCCGAAGTCGACGCAAAGCTGGACGCGATTGCCAATGCCGCCGCGGGCACCGAAGGCAACCTGTTAGCACTTGCCGTAGATGCGGCGCGCGCCAAAGCCACGGTCGGCGAAATCTCCGAAGCTGTGGAACGCAGCCAAGGCCGCCACAAAGCCGTCATCCGCTCCATCAAAGGCGTCTATGGCGCCGGCGTAAAGACCACCGATCGCGCCAAAGAAGCACTCGGCATGGCCGAAGCTTTCCAAGCGAAAACTGGCCGCCGTCCAAAAATCTATATCGCGAAAATGGGCCAAGACGGACATGACCGCGGCCAAAAAGTCGTAGCCTCCGCTCTTATGGACCTCGGCTGGGACGTCGAGATCGGCCCCCTCTTCCAAACGCCGGAAGAAGCCGCCAAGGACGCGCGCAAAGCTGGCGTCGATATCGTCGCCGCCTCATCTCTCGCCGCGGGTCACCTGACTTTGGTGCCGGAGCTGAAACGCGCGCTCGGCAATGAGGGTGCAGCGACCACGCAGATCATCGTCGGCGGCGTGATCCCGCCGCAAGACTTCGATGCTCTACGCACCGCTGGAGCCTCGGCGATCTTCCCACCGGGCACCGTGATTGCCGATAGCGCCGTCGCGATGCTGGAAATCCTGAATGAGGATGACGGCGCGCAAGCGGCCGAATGACGGAACTGAAGAGCAATTCCGGCTACGCCCAAGAAGCGGCCAATTTGCTCGTCCGATATGAAAGCTTTCCATCCGAAGACGTGCACGCACACTGGCGGGAATTCTTCCCGACAACGCCAAGCCGTGTGCTCGACATTGGCGCAGGTACGGGGCGCGATGCGGCCTGGCTCGTCTCTCTAGGCCATTCGGTGCTCGCTGTAGAGCCGACCGATGAATTGCGCACGGGCGGCGCGCGCCTTCACCCGGAACCTCAGATCACTTGGCTGAAGGATGCGCTCCCGGGTCTCGAACAAACCAAAGCGCGCAGTGAGGAGTTCGATGTCGTGATGCTGAATGCGGTGTGGATGCACCTCACGTCTGATGAACGTGAGCGAGGCTTTGCCTCAATCCTATCGCTGATGGCGCCAGGTGCCCGCCTGTTCATGAGCCAGCGTCATGGTCCGATCCCGGCCGGGCGGCGCATGTTTGACGTCAGCGGCGAGGAAACCATTAAACGGGCCGAAGCGAGCGGCCTCAAAACGCTCTATCAACGCCGCTCTGGATCGATCCTCGGCGAGAACAAAAAGCGCGGCGTCGAGTGGACCACGCTCGTCTTCGAAAAGCCCTGACACGAGGTGAGGCTTTTCATCCGCGCCTAACCGGTCCATCGTTTCGAAAAAGATAAGCGGAGGGAATGATGGACAACTATGCCAACTATGATGCAACCGGGCTCGCCGACCTCGTGCGCAAAGGCGAGGTCAGCGCCAAGGAGCTCTTAAGCGAGGCCGTGACGCGGGCTGAGGCGGCGCAGAAAGAGCTCAATTGCTTCTCGGCCATGTTCCCAGACGTCGGCGAAAAGCAAATCTCAGACGGTCTCCCCGATGGCCCATTCGCAGGCGTACCTATGGCGGTGAAGGATCTCGGCTTTGAAATCGAAGGCCAGCCCATCACCAATGGCTCGCTGGCCTTCAAGGGCAATGTCGCGACCCATAATAGCGTCCTCTATGATCGCTATAAGGCGGCTGGCTTCACGCTATTTGGGCAAACCACCAGCCCCGAATTCGGGCTCACCACGACCACGGAAAGCCTGCTCTATGGCGCGACGGTCAATCCATGGGACACGACCCGCACCTCTGGCGGCTCTTCAGGCGGGGCGAGTTCCGCGGTTGCCGCGGGCGTCATTCCGCTCGCGCATGCAAGTGATGGCGGTGGCTCAATTCGCATTCCGGCGGGCTGCACCGGCCTTTTCGGCATGAAACCCTCGCGGGGGCGCACGCCAATGGGGCCGGTCACGACCGAGGGCTGGAATGGGCAATCCACTGTCCACGCGGTCTCTCGTTCGG
>JBCBDI010000169.1:0-5639 GCA_038529885.1 Pseudomonadota bacterium | reverse complement strand
CGTCGCGTCAATTCGAGAGCGAAAGGATTTGAGGCGACGATGCAGTTGATGCGCGCTGTGTGACGCCTATCGTCTCCTCTACGGAGGAACCCCGATCATGGATTTTAATATTCCGCAGGACATCAAGGACTATCTCGGCGTCTTGGACGCATTCATTGAAGCCGAGATCAAGCCACTCGAACAAGAAGACGATAATATCCGCTTCTTCGACCATCGCCGCGAATGGGCGCGAACGGATTTCGAAAATGGCGGACTGCCGCGACCTGAATGGGAAGCTCTATTGCACGAAGCAAAACGGCGCGCGGATGCAGCTGGCCACTTTCGGTTTGGGCTCCCATCAGAGTTTGGCGGCCAAGATGGCTCGAACCTCGCCATGGCGATCATTCGTGAGCATTTCGCCCGCAAAGGGCTCGGGCTGCACAATGATCTTCAGAATGAGCATTCGATCGTCGCCAATTATCCTCAAATCTTGATGCTGCGCGATTTTGCGCGGCCGGATCAAAAGCACCTCATTCAGGACGCACTGGATCGAAAATTCATAGCGACATTCGGGCTGACGGAACCAGAACACGGTTCTGACGCCACCCATATGGACACGACCGCGAAACGTGAGACGCGTGATGGCATTGATGGCTGGCTCATTAATGGCGAAAAAATGTGGACCACAGGCATGCATGTCGCGACGCATATGATGTGCTTTGCGCGCACGAGCGGCGAAGATGGTGACGCCCGGGGCATTAGTTGCTTGCTGGTTCCGGCAGATGATCCCGGTCTGAAAATCGAGGAGTATCTGTGGACCTTTAACATGCCGACCGATCACCCGCGCGTGTCGCTGACGGATGTGTGGGTGCCTGAAACGGCGCTTTTCGGGCCAGCGGAGGGTGGTCTCGCCCTCGCGCAGCACTTCGTACATGAGAACCGTATCCGCCAGGCGGCAAGCTCGGTTGGCGCCGCGCTCTACTGCATTGATGAAAGTGTTGACTATGCGCGGGCTCGCAAGCCGTTTGGCAAAGCGCTGGCAGTCAATCAGGCGATCCAGTTTCCACTGGTTGAGCTCGCCTCAGAGGCTGAAATGCTGCGGCTTTTGATCTTCAAAACCGCCTGGGAAATGGATCAAATGACGAAGCCAGAGGTGGCCCAAAAGCTCTCGGACAAAGTCTCGATGTGTAATTATCGTGCGAACCGCCTGTGTTGTAATGCCGCCGACCAGGCGATGCAGGTGCACGGAGGCATGGGCTATTCGAGACACAAGCCCTTCGAGCACATTTACCGGCATCACAGGCGCTATCGCATTACCGAAGGCAGCGAAGAAATCCAAATGCGGAAAGTGGCCGGGCACCTATTCGGATTTATGGGGCCTAATAAGAGAACCTAGATAACAGGAAATTATTCCTAAATCGTTACGCTTTGTTGGTCAGAGCCTGATACCTCCCGCGGCAACGTATTAGGGGCGCATTGCGACTTCTTTTTGAAGCGCGACATGGAGCCTAAACGTGTTTACCCGCGCTTTTGCGAAAGTGCATGCCGCGATTGACGGTAATGCCGGAATGATCTTCGCCCTTTGTTCAATCCCTCTCTTTGTCTATGCCGCATTCTCAATTGACAGCGCCCGGCAGGTGATTGCTGATCGTCACGTCCAAGCGGCGCTGGATTCGGCCTCGCTTGCGGGTGTCCGATCCATGCAGGATCCAACGCGCACAGACCTGCAGATCCAAACCATTGTGAGCGATACATTCAATGCCAATCTCGAAACCGCTCACTCAGACCTAAATTGCACAATTGAGACGGCACAGATCGAAAGGGATGTCGGAACCGTCAGAGCAAATGTCGAGTGCGAGATTCCCGCCATGATAGGCCGTCCGCTGACGCCAGACGTGCTCAAAGTGAATAACTCCTCATTGGCGCAGATGGGGTTTGCGAAATTGGATCTCGCGATGATGGTTGATGTCTCTGATTCAATGTTTGGGGAACGCTTAACGGCCCTAAAGCAGGCGGCGAAAGACGCGGCGAGTGAGCTGATGTCCTCGAGCGGCGATGTGAGAATTTCACTCGTGCCCTATGGTTCAGCCGTAAACGCAGGGGTTTATGGCAACCGAGCGCTTGGTCGTCCTGACTATAGTGATCCAGAATACGACGGCGTCGACAGGGTCTGTGTCACCGAGCGCGTTGGCAGCGCCGCACGCACGGACGACGCGCCCGGCCCCGGAAAATGGGTCACGAAACACACTTTGGAATGCCCGAGCTCACAAGTCCTGCCGCTAACCAGCGATTATGATGAGTTCGAACGGGCGGTAGATGGACTGCAAACAGCTGGGATCACCGCCGGTCAAATTGGCGCCGCCTGGTCCTGGTATTCAATATCGCCAAAATGGAAAGATGTCTGGCCAGCCGGATCTAAGCCCCACGCATATGGTGATAAATCCATCAAAAAGGCCGTAATCCTGATGACCGATGGCAACTTCAACTACACTTATGAATGGGGATTGGGGTATAGTAATCCGCAGGTCCAGCGGCTTTGCGATGAAATGCACAGTGCAGGCGTGATTATTTTTGGGGTCGCGTTTCATTCCTCGTATGCTGTCGACACACTCGAGCATTGCGCTGGTCATGAGGACCGGTTTTTTCACGCGGCGTCTGATGAGGACTTGCTCGCTGCCTATGCAGCTATTGCCGCCCATTTGAGCGAAATCACTTTGCGAGAATGATCACCGCTTGCGAAATGTGTGATAGCCTTGTCGGCGTTCCGGATTCGGACTAACTAGCTAATATTCAATCCGTTCCGGGAGAGAATCGACTCCCGATCGCCGAAGGCGCAACCGCCCCGGAAACGCTCAGGCAAAAGGACCGGAACGGGTCCAACACGCTGGAAAGAGGCGCACACTGCGTGGCAGCCTCGCCGAAGGAGCAAGTTCAGGCACAAGCTCATTGTGAGCGCCGCCAAGAACGGAATCTCTCAGGCGCCAAGACAGCGGGGGCAGCACAGGTCCGCTTCGTGCGCGAACTGTCCTGCTTTGGAAGGCGCCAATTTTGTCTGACGCCGCAATAGACGACCTCCGCCGCACGCCGCTTTATGACGTGCACCTCCAACATGGAGGAAAGATGGTCCCGTTCGCCGGCTATGAAATGCCAGTACAATTCGAGGGCGTGAAGCCCGAACACCTCTGGACACGATCCGAAGCTGGTTTGTTCGATGTCTCTCACATGGGCCCCTGTTTCCTCTTCTTGAAAGAAGGACTGGGTGAACCTGGCGGGCACGAAAAGATCGCCGCCGCCATAGAGCGCTTGGTGCCGAGCAATATCGCCATTCTGAAACCGGGCCAGGGGCGTCTATCGGTTCTGCTCAATGATGAGGGTGGCATTCTTGATGACCTCATCATCACGCGCATGCCTGGCATTGAGGGCATGCTCTATATTGTCGTGAACGGCGCTGTGAAAGCTCAAGACTGGGCGCTGATGGAAGACAAGCTCAGCGATGTCGCGATGCTTCAGAAAGCCGACGATCGCATCCTCGTCGCCCTGCAGGGACCGAAAGCTGAAGCCGTTTTGGTCGAACACTTTCCGGAAGCCGCTGATCTGACCTTTATGCGCTGCGCCTATCTTCAACAAGGCGATGAGAAGATCATGCTGTCTCGTTCCGGTTACACGGGCGAGGATGGCTATGAGTTGCTTTTGCCGAGCAATGCGTTTGGGACCGATCTGGTCAACGCGCTCTTGGCGGATGAGCGGGTGAAGCCAATCGGGCTGGGCGCGCGCGACAGTCTGCGACTGGAGGCCGGGCTGTGTCTGTATGGTCATGACATGGACGCGAGCCGCGATCCGATTGAGGCCGATCTTGGTTGGGTCATCCAGAAGTCACGTCGTGAGCGCGCCGATTTTCCAGGGGCTGAACGCATCTTAAAAGCTTATTCGGACGGCCCGGCAGAGAAGCGCGTCGGCATCCAGCCGCTTGAGCGCGCACCGGCCCGCGAAGGCACGGAAATACACATTGATGGCGAACGCGTCGGTGTGATCACATCCGGTGGCTTTGGCCCGAGTGTCGATCGCCCCATCGCGATGGGCTATGTCCGCGCCGACCTAACCGAACCTGGCACGAAAGTAGACCTTATGGTGCGCGGCAAAGCCCGCGCTGCCGAGATCTGCGCGCTGCCCTTCGTCCAACCAAATTACAAACGCTAACGGGGTGAGAGAGAAATGAGCACATATTTTACAGAAGACCATGAATGGATCGCCGTCGACGGAGATGTCGGCACGGTCGGGATCACCGCATATGCCGCGGAGCAGCTAGGAGACGTTGTCTTCGTTGAGGTTCCAGACGCTGGCGCAAGCTTCGGCAAGGGCGACGATATGGCCGTGGTTGAAAGCGTCAAAGCGGCTTCGGACGTATATGCCCCGGTCGCTGGCGAGATCACAGAAGGCAATGGCGATCTCGCGGATGCGCCTGAGACGGTCAATGAGGACCCAGAAGGCAAAGGTTGGTTCTGTAAGCTCAAGCTGAGCGACAAAGGCGAGCTCGAAGGTCTGATGGATGCGGCCGCCTACAAAGCCTATTGCGAGGGCCTCTAAGCCTCATGCATCCGTCCTCCATCTTCCATACAGATGAGCAAGCGGCCCGGGAGATCATCTCTGCGCATCCGCTTGCGACCCTCGCTGCGAACGGGCCAGATGGCCCTGTTGTGGCGGTGGTTCCACTGGTATGGAGCGAGGATGAAACCCGTCTGATCGGGCACGTCGCGCGGACGAATGCGTTTTGGCAGATGTTGCAAGAGACAGATCCGTTGGTCACGGCAGTCTTTCATGCAAGCGATGCTTATGTATCGGCCTCAGCCTATCCCTCGAAAGCAGAACATGGGCGCGTGGTGCCGACTTGGAATTACATCGCGGCCGAGGCGCGTGGTCGCCTCATCTTCAAAACAGATGCGACTGCCATCAAAGCCAGCGTTTCAGCTCTGTCTGATCAGATGGAAGCATCGCGAGAAACCCCATGGGCCGTTTCGGACGCGCCTGAAGCCTATGTCGACAAACTCGCGAATGCGATTGTCGCCTTCGAAATCCGCGTTGAGGCCGTCAAAGGCGTGCGCAAACTTAGCCAAAATAAAAGTGAGACCGACCGCGCGGGCGTGTTGTCTGACTTGCAACAAAACAATGTGGGCGCGCAGCGCCTGACAGAAGAAATGAAGCTGGAGACGCAAGCATGAGATATTTGCCCCTGACCCCAGAAGATCGCACTGCGATGCTGAACACAATCGGCGCGGCGTCGGTTGATGACTTTTACGAGGACGTGCCGGAAAGTGCGCGTCTTGATGGCCAGATCCACAACCTGCCGGATCACCAGGGCGAGCTTGCTGTGGAACGCCACATGGCGCGCCTGGCGGCGAAGAATACAACCGCCAGCGATGGTCCATTCTTTGTCGGGGCAGGGGCCTATAAGCACCATGTGCCGGCCAGCGTGGACATGATCATCCAGCGCTCAGAGTTTCTGACGACTTACACGCCTTATCAGCCAGAAATCGCCCAGGGCACATTGCAAACGCTGTTTGAGTTCCAAACCCAAGTTGCCGCCATGACGGCGATGGATGTTGCCAATGCCAGTATGTATGACGGCTCGACCGCATGTGCCGAAGCGGCCGTCATGGCGTGCC
>JBCBDI010000168.1:0-5702 GCA_038529885.1 Pseudomonadota bacterium | reverse complement strand
CCAATAAGATCACCGAGAAATTCGCCGTGAATACGGAGCGCCTATTGCTGGTTTTGGTCGGGCTTGCGGGCTCATACGTGCCGGTCATCCATCTGGCGACGGGCGTGCTTTCCTTTGCGGACTATTCTGCGCCGGTCTGGCTGCCGGGGATCGGGATCGCTCTGATGGTCCCTGGCCTATGGTTGTTCTGGCGCAGTCATGCCGATCTTGGTCGCAATTGGAGCGTGACCACGGAGCTGCGCGAAGAGCACACGCTGATCACGGAGGGCATTTATAAGCGCATTCGCCATCCGATGTATTCGGCGATCTGGTTGATCTTCGCCGCCTACCCTTTCCTGTTGCAAAACTGGCTCATCGGCCCCGCCGCGCTGGGGGTCTTTGCGCTCATGTATTTTGTGCGCGTGCCGGTCGAAGAAAGGATGATGCGCCAGCAATTTGGCGCGGCGTATGAGGCCTATATGAGGCAAACCGGACGGCTCTGGCCACGCCTCAGCACGCCCGCTTAAAGGGGACGGATCTGTTGTCCGCCGATCCCAGCCGGAGCGTTGCGCTCAACTTGGTGGGGTGACTGGGATCGAGGGATGAGAGCGCCCTGGGTCCCGGATCATGTCCGGGATGACAAGGCTCGGGCCTGCCCCCTTACTGGACGCGCTGGCCTTCCGTTGTGCCCACGGTGCGGGTGGTGAATGGAGAATTCACGTCTAGCGGGTCGACATCCGGCGCATAGGTGGTGCTGACAAAGGTGCCGGTGAAGCCGCTAAAGTCGGCATTCGCCTGCAAGGTCGCTTCAGAGACGCGATACCCCGCCACCGCGGCGTCGGAATCATAGATCACGTTGACGGTCTTGTTCTGAAAGGTCGAACGCGTATTGCGGGTCCACGTGCCCTGGGCGCTGCTGGCAATGGTCAGCTCATTTTCGCCAAGCTCGTCATTGTCATCCTCTTTCAAAACCGCGAATGGTGCAGACGCCTGAGTCACGATCCCGTCCCGAAAATAAGTGACCATCAATGCCGATTCACAATTGGTCACGAAGGGCGTGTCTGGATTTCCGATGAGGAGCCCGCACGGAATGTCTGGGAAGCCCGGGAACGAGATCACGTCACTGGTAAAGCGTGAAATATAGGTGCCGATGATGGGGCTGCGATTCTGGCGCTTTTCGGCCTTTCTGCCATTGCCATCAGCCTGCGCTGGCATAGCCGTCATAGTCAAAGCCGCGGCGAGCGCCGCGCTTGCGAATAGTGTCTTCATGATTTCCCCCTGAGAGAGTTTTTTGTCGAACTCTACTGAGGTCAGATATGACGGGCGTGATTTGAGTCGGCAAGGGAAATGTCGGAGGTGGGGGACAGACCTCAATCCGCAGATCCCAGCGCAGCGTTGCGCCCAACTGGTTTGGGTGGCTGGGCTCCAGGGACAGGTGAGCGCCTCATGCAAGCGGGGTGGGACCGGTCCATGGACACCTGCCTGCGCAGGCGTCTGCGGAGTATGGGGGCATTAAGACGCCACTACAAACCGAGATCGGTTTCACGCAGCCGCTTCACCTCATCGCGCAAGCGAGCGGCTTCTTCGAATTCCAAGTTCGCGGCGGCTTCGCGCATTTGCTTCTCCAAGTCGCCAATGACGGCCTGCAGATTGTGGCCCTGGCCTGGCTCGTAAGCGACCTGCGTCTCGGCGACGGCTTTCTTGCGCGACTTGCCGCCTTTGAGCTGCGTGCGCCCGCCCGGCTTCTCGCCGAGCTCGCCCAAAATATCAGCGACTTCGCGCTTGATCGTGGTCGGGGTGATGCCGTGTTCGGTATTATAGGCTTCTTGTTTCTCGCGGCGGCGTTCGGTCTCATCCATGGCGCGCTGCATCGAGCCGGTGACTTTGTCCGCATACAGAATGACCCGCGCATCGGCGTTCCGCGCGGCGCGGCCAATGGTCTGCACGAGCGAGGTTTCTGAGCGCAGGAAGCCTTCCTTATCGGCGTCGAGAATGCCGACCAGGCCGCATTCCGGGATGTCGAGGCCTTCGCGCAGCAGATTGATGCCGACCAGGACGTCGAACTCGCCGAGGCGCAGATCACGGATGATCTCAATGCGCTCCACTGTATCGACATCGGAGTGCATGTAACGCACCTTGATGCCCTGTTCGTGGAGATACTCTGTCAGGTCCTCGGCCATCTTTTTGGTCAGCGTGGTGACCAGGGTGCGATACCCCGCTGCGGTCGTGTTGTGGATCTCGGCGGTGAGATCGTCGACTTGGTTCGTGGTGCCGGTGGAGACCGGGCGGACCTCAACCGTCGGATCGAGGAGGCCGGTCGGGCGGATGACTTGCTCGGTAAAGACGCCGCCCGTGCGCTCTAGCTCCCACGGGCCCGGGGTGGCTGAGACATGCACGGTCTGCGGGCGCATGGCTTGCCACTCTTCGAATTTGAGCGGGCGGTTGTCCATGCAGGATGGCAGACGGAACCCGTACTCTGCGAGGGTGCGCTTACGAGCGAAGTCGCCCTTGTACATTGCTCCCAACTGCGGAACCGTCTGATGCGACTCATCCACAAAGACGAGCGCATTGTCCGGCAAATATTCAAACATAGTCGGCGGCGGCTCACCCGGCTTGCGCCCGGTTAGGTAGCGGGAATAATTTTCAATCCCATTACAACTCCCCGTCGCCGCCATCATTTCTAAATCGTATTGGACGCGCTGTTCGATGCGCTGGGCCTCGAGAAGTTTGCCCTCTTTTTGGAAGTGCTCGAGCGTCTTTTTGAGTTCGGTTTTGATCTGATCAATCGCTTGGTTCAGCGTCGGGCGCGGGGTGACATAGTGGCTGTTCGCATAGAGCTTGATCGCAGGCAGCGTCTCCGACTTGCGGCCGGTGAGGGGATCGAACTCAGTGATGGTTTCAAGCTCGTCGCCGAAAAAAGACAGCTTCCAGGCTCGGTCTTCATAGTGGGCGGGGAAAATGTCGATAATGTCGCCCTTCATGCGGAAGCTGCCGCGCTGAAAGGCCATGTCATTTCGTGTATATTGAAGCTCGACCAAAAGCTTCGCCACTTCGCGGGGATCAATGCGCTGGCCCGCCTCCAGCTTGCGCGTCATCGACGTATAAGTCTCAACCGAACCGATGCCGTAAATGCACGATACGGAGGCGACAATGATACAATCGTCGCGCTCTAGGATGGCCCGGGTTGCGGAGTGGCGCATCCGGTCAATGGCTTCATTGATCGAGCTCTCTTTCTCAATGTAGAGATCGCGCCGCGGGACATAGGCTTCGGGCTGATAATAGTCATAATAAGAAACGAAATACTCGACCGCATTGTCTGGGAAGAAGGATTTAAACTCCCCATAGAGCTGCGCCGCCAGGGTCTTATTGGGCGCGAGGATCAAAGCCGGGCGCTGGGTCGCCTCGATGATCTTCGCCATGGTGAAGGTCTTACCCGTCCCCGTCGCGCCGAGCAGAACTTGATCGCGCTCACCGCCTTGGACGCCCTCCACCAATTCCGGAATAGCGGTGCGCTGGTCACCGGCAGGCTCATACGGCGAGTGCACTTTAAGCTCGATGCCGCCTTCGAGTTTCTCCCAACGCCGGTCGGGACGGTGCGGGGTCCATTCGCTGGACGGCAAACCGCCGACGGCATCGATTGCAGCACCACTCATATCGAAGCTCGCCCCTTGCTCTGAAACACCTGAACTCATGGTCTCTATTTACGGTGAAACGCCGCGCGTTCAACTCGGTTAAGGGGGTTCAGCCCGCGCCTGCTGTCAAGTTTTGTCAGGAATGGGATTGGCGCACTTTGTGTCCCGATGGGCTGCGATCACCAAACCACCACAGAGTCGCGGCCGTCGCTGCGAACGTCGCCGTCTCGGTGATGGTGCTGCGATCGCTGTCGCTGGCATGGACCCAAATCATGGCCGCGATGAGCCAAAGCAGGATGGTGAGCGCCGGCCGCGTGAGCGCCCGGACGGCATCGACCCAGCGATAGGTGGATGCAATTTTGGCCTCGGCGTCCAGGCTCGCGGTCAATCCGGCCCAACGGCCCTCCTGCGTTGTGATCGCAAGTTCGGCCTCAGCCTCGATTGCGGTGGCAGATTGCTGAAGCTCTAAGAGTTGGACTTCGTGCTCCCATCGACGTTCTTCATGCGCCATGCTTTGGCGTTGTTCAAAGACGCCCACTACGCGCCCGAGTGCGGTGCCGACCAACCCAAATATGCCGCCGCCAGCGGCACTCGCTGCCAGTCCAATCATGTCTGCCATAAGTCGAAACTCCCAGGATAATACCAAATCGCCGGCACTCGGCGTTGATCGAGATGAATGAAGGATTTTGCCAGCCCCAACCCGGTAAATCCAAGCTGGGTCGCAGCGCGGCGCAATGTATGTCGGTCATTTCCTTTGAGCGAAATGTCCGCTGCAATCTTCTTATGTTGGGAGAGCGGCGCGCCCCCGACCCAGGCATTCCATTGCGGGCATCGATGACCAGAGGTGAGGATTAAAGGGCGTTGCACCTCGTCCCTAAGGGCCTGCAGGCGATCCAGGAACGAAGGCTCATGCCAATACGCCCCGTCGCAAAACCGACCCCGACATCGGCAAGCGAGTTCCGCCACGCTGAAATTCGGCCAGCGCCAGTCATCGCGGAGCGCCGCGACCGCTTGAGATGAGGATAGAAATAACAAAGCCTATGCGTCTCTCACAGATTGGAGAGAAGCATAGGCCTGGTTGAAAATCCGTCGGATTGAAGCGGGAAACCCGGTTACACAGACGCCATGTCGAAGGCGCGGCGGTTCTGTAGCGCCTCAATCGCGGCGACATATTCTGCTTCGAGCTTGTCGACGAACTCTGCCGTACTCATTCGGGATTTGACCGCGCCAATGCCTTGGCCGCAGCCCCAAATATCGCGCCAGGCTTTCGACTCTTGATTGCCACCAGAGCCGAAATTCATCGCGCTTGGATCGCTTTCCGGCAGGTTGTTCGGATCGAGGCCCGCCTGAGCCACAGATGGGGCGAGATAGTTTCCGTGCACGCCGGTGAACAGGTTGGAATAGATGATGTCTTTCGCATCGCTTTCGACGATCATGTCCTTGTAGCCGTCGACCGCGTTTGCTTCGTCGCAAGAGATAAAGGCGGACCCGATATAGCCGAGGTCAGCACCCATAGCCTGCGCGGCGGCGACCGCCCCGCCATTGCCCATCGCGCCAGACAGCGCCAGCGGCCCGTCAAAGAATTCACGAATGTCTTGGATCAGTGCCAGCGGTGAAATCGTACCTGCATGGCCGCCTGCCCCGGCTGCAACTGCGATCAAGCCATCGGCGCCTTTTTCAAGCGCTTTACGGGCGAAGATCGTGTTGATGATATCGTGCAGGACGATGCCGCCATAAGAATGAATGGCTTGATTGACCTCTTCGCGCGCGCCGAGCGACGTGATGACAACCGGCACCTTATATTTGACGCACATCTCAACATCATGATCGAGACGATTATTGGTCTTGTGCACGATCTGGTTCACCGCGAATGGGGCCGATGGGCGATCCGGGTTCTTCGCATCAAATTCAGCAAGTTCTGTTGTGATCCGGTCCAGCCACTCATCGAGCTGAGCTTCCGGGCGCGCATTTAGCGCCGGGAACGACCCGACAACGCCTGCTTTACACTGCGCAATTACCAGGTCTGGATTGGAGATGATGAAGAGCGGGCTGCCAATCACAGGAATGCGAAGGTTTTGCAGGATGGGAGGT
>JBCBDI010000167.1:0-5727 GCA_038529885.1 Pseudomonadota bacterium | reverse complement strand
TAAATCATCCTCAAACTCGTCATCGATTTCATTATCGAGGACGAGATTGACGAGGACTTAGAGGAGGACATTGAAGACGAAATCGAAGAGGCGCTCGATGATGAAATCGATGACGAGTTTGAGGATGATTTAGAAGACGATTTTGAAGAAGATCTCGAAGATGAGTTTGAGGAGGACGATGAAGCGTTCGATGAGGACGACGATTTCGATGAGGAAGATGATGAAGAGTCTGATGACGACGAAGAAAACGACGAAGGCGAAGACGATGATGAAGACTTCGCTCGCCAATTCGAGTTCGAGCTTGACGAAGAGGGGGACGCCTTCACCGCAAATGAACTTCTCGTTCTTGGCGCTGCGGATGACATAGATGCGATCATCGAGGCCGGGCTTGAGACCGAAAACGTGTCAGACCTTGCCAGCCTCGACCTTAAACTGGTGCGTGTTTCGAGCATTGGCGATCTCAGTCTTGAAACGCTGCGTGCGCGCGTCTCCGAAATTGCGCCAGACGCGGAAATTGACGTCAATCACCTCTATCTTGAGCAAGGGATGCCGCAGCCCCAACAAAGTACTGGACAAGTCATGTCTTGGCCGGACCATGCCGGTCCGCTCTCGCGCGATGCGGGGCTGAGCATTGGTTTGATTGATACCCGGCTTAATCCAGGTCGTGTCGAGCTTGCCAATAGCCGCATCATCGCCCGCGATTTTGTCCCTTATGAAAGTGAGCGCCCGGAAGCGCATGGAACCGCCATCGCGGCTATTCTCGTTGGTGAGAGTGAGCAATTTGTTGGTCTTGTTCCGGACGCTGAGCTCTATGCCGCATCCGTCTTTTTCAAGACACCCTCTGGGACTGCAAGTGCGACAACAGAGAGTTTGGTCGCGGCGCTAGACTGGCTAATCGCCTCCAAGGTGCAAGTGATCAATATGAGCCTATCCGGCCCCCCGAATGCGATTTTGGAGCGCGCCATTGCGAGTGTTCAGGCACAAGGCATATCCGTCGTCGCCGCAGTGGGGAATGATGGCCCCGCGGCGGCGCCGCGTTATCCGGCAGCATATGAGGGTGTGATTGGTGTGACTGCGGTCGCGCCGCAAAAAAAGGTATTTCGTCATGCTGGGCGCGGCCATCATGTAGATTTCTCCGCATATGGTGTCGGCGTACGACATGCGGGCGGCGCAGAAGACGCGAGCGTTTCAAGTGGGACGTCCTTTGCCGCGCCCTATGTGACGGCTCAATTTGCGATTGCCGCCCAAGTGCTCGCGCCAGACTATTTGTTTGAAGCGTTTATTCTGAGCGCCGAGGATCTTGGTCCAAAGGGATATGATCCCATCTATGGCCACGGTTTGCTGAGACCCTTAGATCAATATCAAACCGCGGCTGCCTCCGAGATCGCACCAACGGGTCAAGACTAGAAACGCGCACCCACGCGCACTGAAACCACGTTTTGGGAATAGTCAGCGCTAGGCAAGTTGGATGAGAAATCGCCATATTCGTATTCCGGTGCGACGAAGATCGTGTCCGTTATTGGCAGCTCGAGTTCCACATTGAAGCGATTGCGATCATCTTCGCGAGGCGCGCCAATCGACGGCGTTTCGCCATCAAAGTCACGCGTTTCAAATCGCCACCGGGCCTGAGCGCGCGCGGTTCGATCACGGAACTTGAAGCGCTGCGAGAACCGTAGCTGCGCGCCGAGGCCATCATAGCTAAATTGAGCATCGTTCGCATCGCTAGACTCCTGCTCGAGCCCCACCACGATATAGCGCCGCGAGCCATCCAAGAAGACATAAGCGTCCGCATCAAAAGTCAGGACATCTGCATCGCGGGCACTTTGTATGTCGAACTCTTTTTCAGCATGCGTGAGCGCCCCGCGCAAAAATAGATTTTTTGCAGCATAGCCAGATGCATAAGGCGAAAACTGAGTGATGGATTGAAAGCCGTCACCGCCAAGGTTTGCATCAATGTATCGGATCACACCGCCGGCGGTGACAGGACCAAAATCATGGCTAAGCGCGCCGCTAAGGATATGGGTTTGGAGGTCGAATTCAGAGAACTCATCGAAGCTTTTGTCGGAAATCGTATAGCCGAACTTGAGGTCCGTTTCAGGGGTCAGGTCTGTCTCAAAGTCGATTTCAGCGCGCAGGCGGAGCGCGAGATCATCATTGCCGGTCGAGGCATCGAGTTCATTGATGGAGACATTGCTATCCTGCTCAACGCCAGCGCTCACCTCAAATGACCACTCTTGTTCAGCGAAGGCGAATGGAGCTGCGGCCAATCCCAAGGCGATGAGTAGGCTTCCCTTCAGTGGTGAAACGGTTGATCTTATCATTGTCGGCTCCCTGTACGGCCTTGAGTTAAATAATGGATGGGCAGCGGTCCAGACCGCTGCCCATGTTGAGAGTTGAGAAGGGGATTAGTCTTCGCCGGACTCTTCTTCAGCGTCGTCTTCTGCATCGTCTTCTGCATCTGACTCTGCGTCTGCTTCGGCATCATCCTCAGCATCGTCTTCGGCGTCATCCTCAGCATCATCTTCTGCATCAGACTCTGCGTCCTCTTCGGCATCGTCCTCAGCATCATCTTCTGCATCAGACTCAGCGTCTTCTTCGGCATCATCCTCAGCATCGTCTTCTGCATCTGACTCGGCGTCTTCTTCGGCATCGTCCTCAGCATCGTCTTCTGCATCAGACTCGGCGTCTGCTTCGGCATAATCCTCAGTATCGTCTTCTGCATCAGACTCAGCGTCTTCTTCGGCGTCATCCTCAGCATCGTCCTCTGCATCGGACTCTGCACCTTCTTCGGCGTCATCTTCAGAATCGCTTTCCGCATCAGAGTCCGCATCTTCTTCAGCGTCGTCGTCGGCATCGTCTTCCATCTCGGACTCGTCTTCCGCGTCCTCTTCGAAATCGTAGTCTTCAATCTCTTCAGACAGCTCGATCAGCGCGGTTAATTCCTCGGACGTCACCGTTGCCATACCACCAGAGGCATCGGTGAAGGTTGCTGCGCTGACCCCTTCCAGATCAATCGGGAACTCATCTGGCATATCTTCAAAGCCGCCAATCAAGTCCGCCAACACATCGCCTGAAAAAGTGGAGACTGCGCCGGTTTCATCTGTGACTTGAACTTCTGTTAGACTTTCAAAATCGACCGCTGGAAGCGTAATCTCTGTTTCAGGGGCGGTGGCGTCACCGGGATCCGTATCCGCGCTGGTCATATCTTCGTCCATGTCCGCTTGGGCGAAGGCCGGATTGAGCAGCGGGCTTGCCGCCGGAGTAAATAATAGGGCGAGCGCAGAGGCTGAGCTCAAAAGGAATTTGGATTTCATGATAGGGAATGTCCTCAATGACTTGGGTTTGGGCCTGTCATCTCGTTGACGAAAGAGCGGGGTGAATTATTCCCTCGCGCGGCAAATATTATTGCTGCTCGATCTACAGATAGGAGACCGTACCAGCGTCAAAGTTGGCGAGATTGGGCAAAGCCATGGCGAGTTCGGAATCGGTCAGGCCAAACCATCGCCCCAGCGGTGCTGCGAATTGCTCAATGGAGACGGCTGGGATCAATCGCCCGCCACCGGAGTCGGCATTGTGCCCGACAGAAAAATCGGGAACGGATCCATAGATCTGTTTGCCCCGAACACTGCCGCCCACGACAAAACTATGGCCGCCCCAGCCGTGGTCTGTGCCATCGCCATTCACCGCGAGCGTGCGACCGAAGTCAGAGGCTGTGAAAAGCGTGACATCATTGGCGACGCCAAGTTCAACCATGGCCTGATAGAAGGCCGAGATGCCGCCATCGATTTGCCCGAGGAGAGCCGGCAGAGCGCCAGCTTGATTGGAATGGGTATCAAAGCCGCCAATACCGACAAAGAAGATTTGCCGAGAGACTGAGAGTGCGCTGCGAACGGAAATCGTTTGGGCAACAGAGCGCAGCTGCGCCCCTAGCTCAGATTCAGGAAACACTGTGCTCAGCGCGCTTCCGCCAGCACGAGCAGCGCTGTAAGCTTTGTTAGAGGCAAAGCCGCGGCTGACTTGCGCTGCGAAATCGCTCTCCAAGATATTTGAGCCGGTGAAACCACTGGATTGCAATTGTTGCTCGAGTGCCAGGCGTAAATCCTCATTGGCTTGAGATCCTCCTGATAAGGATTGCAATGCCGAGACTTCGGCGGGGCCCGCCGGGTTTACGTTAAAAGCCCGGGCGGTGCGGCCCGTCAGAAAGGGGCCGACTTCGGTGCTGGCAATTGTTGTGAAATCGGAGTTTGAACTGTTGGCGCCCGAGTTGAGAACCGCATCAGCAAATAGTCCGCCCCAGCCAAATTGAGCCCCTTCCGGCTGGCTGGACTGCCAGACAGACTGCTGATCATTGTGCGAGAAGAGTTGCGGCGGCAAACGCGCCGCGCCGCTTTCGAATGTGCTGCGCGTGACCGGTTCTATAAGCGGCCCGACATTGCTCACGATCGCCGCTCGCCCTTGATCAAACAGGGCTTTCATGAGCGGCATTTCGGGCGGGAGCGCAACCTGTCGGCCACCCAATAGGCTTGTATCTGTTGGAACCACTTCCAAAAGCGAGGTGCGCTGTCGTGCCGTCCCTTGGCGCGAGAGAAGCGATTGGCGCACTGCGGAAAAGGAATTGTAGGAGGTTTGGTCAAAAGGGAGGAGCACATCATGATTGTCGAGCCCTCCCAGAAAGAAGACACAGACCAGAGCTTTGTAGCCAGCTGTATTGGCCGCATGTGCGTTAAAGCTCAAAGGGTGACGATTCAGGGCGGCAGCCGCGATCGCGGACGCACCCACAGATTTCAGAAAGAGGCGACGGTTCATCAAAATCGTCTCCCGGATTAGCGTTGAACAGAATAGTCGGGGGAGGCCAGGATCATCAGAACGGCGTAAATCACACGCTCCCGCCGTGGATTGGCGAGGTCTGGATCGTCTAAGCGAACCCGTTCGAGCGCAGAGACAATGCCAGCCCGCGATGAATCAGACAGCGTGCCGTAAAGCAGTTCTTGATTCAGGCGCTCGACCAAGGCGGCGGCATCATCTGCAATTGCCTCCTCGGCGCTATAGTTCGGAATGAAGGCGCGTTGCCCGAGACTGGCATCATATGGATAATTGGCTTCGTTGAACTCCATGGGCCATTCGGATTCGGCCAGATTGGCCTCCGCGCTGGCGGCGGTTCGGCTCGCCATTTCGGTCATGAAATTGAGGAAGCCAGGCATGCTTGCCGCGCTTAAAATTTGAAGTTCTGGGACCGTCATGCCGAGCTCACCGGAACGAGTGCCGGGCGCCACATAACCCGGGCGATAGAAATTGAAGACGGATTTCGAGCGCCAGGGGTGTTGGTTCAGATCTCCTGGCAGGGTTGTGTCATACAGAATGGGCACATATTCCGGCCGCGATGCGTCGACGCCGGCCAAGCGGCCCCAATGGGTAAATTTCAGCACAGGCTCGCGCAATTTTCCGAACCGATCATTACGAAGAGCCGTGTCGATTTGGTTTTCTGGATCAAGCAAAATAGCTGAAAGCGTGGCTCGCAAATCGCCTTTTCGACCATCTCCCACCGTCGTGCCGTTCGGCAAAGTATAGGTCCCAGCGTTAAAGACTTCAGCGACGCGGCGAACATAAGCAGGGGAGGGATCAGACGTTGTAAAACGTTGGATCAATTGTCGCCCAATAAACGGGCCAACATTTGGATGCGCCATGATGTGATCAAGCGCGAGATCAATGCTCTGGGCGGCGGGGGTG
>JBCBDI010000166.1:0-5790 GCA_038529885.1 Pseudomonadota bacterium | reverse complement strand
GGAACCAAGTGGTCTTCACCGCGCGCAAGGGTGTCTTCAGAAAGCCCTCATGTTTGGCCATATGGAAGTAGGCCTTAAACACTTCCCATCCGATGTGCAGAAGCGCCTTTAGGATCATATATTTGCGATACCATTCTTTCTCGCCGAACAAGTCTTTGTAGACGTCGAAAGCCACGGCGCCGTGCTCAACCTCCTCAACTTGATGCCACACCCACATGGCTTTCATGGTCGGGTCAGAGTCGCCCATCCATTTCTCATAGTTCGCGAGGATGATCATTCCCGCCAAGAAGGTGAATGTCTCATAGCCAGCGGTGAAGCCGGCCAGGGTCTGAAGATCATCGGTCTTGGCGCGGCGGACAAAATCATCTTTCGCATGCATTTCGAGCGCATCGATTTTGGGATATTTCGCCGCCATCTTGCGATTAAACTCGATGAAGTTTTTCGCATGATGCGCTTCTTGGCCAATGATCGCAGACATGTCTTTGAGCAGCTTCTCATCTTTGACATGCTTCTTAGCGACGCTCATCGAGCGGATGAGGTAGCGTTCAAAGTACGGGACGTGGACGCTAAAAGCATTCAAGAAGATTGCGAACTCGGGACAGGACTGTGACCACATCACCGCATCGGTACCAAGTTTCTCTGCTTGGAAGTCTAGCGGTCGCACCGGGATGTTATCCATAGGGTGCTCAAATTCGATCGGATCAACGGTATGCGATTCAGACATGGTGTGCTCCTGTTCGGTCATCATACCAAATTACGCAGCCATCCGCGAATCTAGGGCGATGCGCGCGAGGTTTTGAACCGACATATCAATCGTCAGCAGACGCTTTTGGAATGGCCCGGACCATGGTGACGACAATGATCATCAAGACGAAGGCCACGATAAAAGCTGGCGCAAAGGCGATGACGCCCGCCCAATTGCCGTCGCCGACGGGATTGTCGCCAAGGGACAGCCCTTTATTGGGAGAGAAGATGCCGAAGATATAGAAGCTGGCATTGCCCCAGACGGTCGCGACGGTCCCGTACGAGACCAGTTTTTTCCCGCCTTCGCTGAGGTCCAGCTTCACCATGAGCAGTGCGAACACAATCGCCATGAGGCCGTTCATAATGTTCCCAACATGGACCGCGCGCCACTGGGCGGAGGTTCCAGGAATTTGATGATCAATGAAGATCGGCAAAGGCGAAAGCGAGATCCCGCCAATCACACTGAAGAGGAGAAAGAAGCCTCCAATCAGTCCGAGCAAGCAGATGATCAATCCATTCATGATCATCAGTCTTTGATATTTCGTCAGCATGCGGGTTTCCTCATATTTTTATTTTATGACTCAACCTCTATCGAAATTTGTCGGCGAACGCACCTTTCACATCTCTACGCGCCTCCGGAGCCTACCAGAAAGCCGCATAGATGAAGGCCAAGATCAGAATGATCATGGTCCCAGCGACATTGAAACTGAGGCGGGTCGCAAACGAGATATCGCCGAGATCAACGGGCTGTTCCTCGCTGGGCGCGCGGGTCATCAATGAGACGGCGACGCCTACAAACAGACAAATCAAGAAAACGATCCAGATCCGCAACACGAATGGCATTTCAGGCAGAAAGAGTTTCGCCGCGATGCTGAGCACAATCGACGAAATCAGAAGCGCGAAGGCGCCCTCCTTGTTGGCCCGCTTCCAGAAGAACCCCAGCAAGAAGACCGCGACAATTCCTGGGGCGATGAAGCCCGTATATTCTTGAATGGTTTGAAACGCGCTCTCCATGCCGCCAAGAAAAGGTTTGGTCACGATGAATGCTATGATCATCGCGGTCACGGCGGAGATGCGTCCGACCATGACATAATGCTGCTCGTCTTTGTCGCGCGCCATGTGATCGCGATAAATGTCCATTGTGAAGATGGTTGCGATGGAATTGATCATAGACGCCAGTGAGGAAACGATGGCCGCGATCAAGGCCGCGAAGACGATGCCGCGCAAGCCAGCTGGGGCGAGCGTCATCAGATAGCCATAGGTCTTGTCAGGCGTTTCCGAGAGTTCGCTGATGGGCAGCGCATTGTTTTGCGCGAGCCATAGCGCAGCAATGCCAGGCACCACCACAATGACCGGGATCAGGAGCTTGAGGAAGGCGGCAAAGACCAGCCCTTTTTGCGCTTCTTGGACATTCTCGGCACCGAGGGCGCGCTGGATGATGTATTGGTTGAAGCCCCAATACGAGAAATGCAGGACCCATAGCCCGCCGAGCAGAGTCCATATGCCGGGCAAGTCCCCATAGTTGGGATGGTCCGGTGCTAAGATCATTTCGAAATGACCTGGAATTTCTGAAAAGAGCGTATTCAGTCCGGCGACCACGCCCGCCTCTCCACCGACAAGGCTGAGCGAAATATACAAGATCGCGAAGCCGCCCAAGATCAAGACCACGACTTGAATGATGTCTGTGAGCGCCACCGCTTTCAGTCCGCCATAGAGCGAATAGAGAAGCGCAAAGAGAGCGAGACAGGCCATGGCGGGCAAGACGTCCAATCCCGTCACCGTGGTGATCGCGAGGCCGCCCAGCCAAAGGATCGCGGTCAGGTTCACGAACGTGTAGAGCGTGATCCAAAACACCGCCATCACGGTTTTGATTTCCGAACCAAATCGCGACTCCAGAAATTGCGGCATGGTGTAGATCTTCCGGTCCAAAAAGATCGGCAGGAAGAACTTGGCCGTTATCAGCAAAACGATCGCCGCTTGCCATTCATAGGCCGCGATGGCGAGACCAACGACAAAGCCTTGTCCGGATTGCCCGATGATCTGTTCGGCTGAGATATTTGCCGCGATCAAAGAGGCGCCAATCGCCCACCAAGGCAGCGCCTTACCCGCTAGGAAATAGTCCTCAGTGTCTTTCTGATGTCCGGCAGGCTCGCGAGATACCAGCAGGGCGATTGCGAACAATCCAATCGCATAAATCGCGACAATGACGAGGTCGATTTGATCCAATACCATGAGAGCCTCTCTAGTCTGTGCGGGTCGGGTTCGGGCTGACGCGAACGAAACTCATCGCAAAGGCGGCGATGCAGAAACTCGTTGCGCCGAACAACACGGCGAGGAGCGGTACCCCGCCCACCATGGGCGCGACACTGTTCTCTAAGGAGCGCAGGATCGGCCCCATTGTGCCGCCAACGAGGATTTGTGGGAGCACGATGAAGAAATTGAAGATGCCCATATAGATGCCCATCTTTCGCACCGGCAGAGCGTCCGCCAGGATGGCGTAGGGCAGGGCCAAGATTGACCCCCAGGCCATGCCAAGCCCGACCATTGGAATGAGCAGGCCATATTGTGAGCCAAAGAGGTGGTAGCCGACAAAGCCTGCTGCGCCCGCGATGAGGTTGAATGAGTGCAGGCTCCGCGTCCCGACTTTGCGGGCGATGCTGGCAATCACGAAGGCGTAGAGCGCCGCGACACCATTTTGCACAGCGAACATGATCCCGACCCAGTCACCAGCATCTTGATAGGCTTTGGAGGTCGCATCGGCTGTATCCCAGGCCTGAATTGCGACAGCGGGCGTGGTGTAAATCCACATGATGAACAGCCCGACCCAAGAGAAAAATTGAACAACGGCCAGTCTCTTCATCACGCTTGGCATAGTCGTCAGATCACCCAGCACATCGGACAAAAAGTTGCGCGCATTCTTGTCGGTTTTTACAAGCTGGCTGTTCCACACATATAAGGCGCCGAGGACGATGAGCCCGCCGCCTAGAATGTAGAATTGCTGGTCGCCATTCGCGGCATAGACCGCTCCTGAGAATGCGACCCCGATGGCTGCAATGATGAGGCCCCATTTCGAGAAAAAGCCGGCTTCAGGACGTTCGTCTTTTTCAATCCCGCCTTCTTGTTCGAATATATTGTCTTCATCCTTGCCAAAGGATTCCAGCTCTTCTGGTGAGTATTCTTTGGTCGAGAAAACCGTCCACATGACCGCCATGAACAAGGCTGCACCGCCAATGTAGAAGGACCATTTCACATTGTCTGGAATGACGCCTTCTGCCGCTTCGTTGGAAACGCCGAGCGCATTGAACACGAAGGGCGCAACGGAAGCCAACACCGCGCCCGCGCCAATGAAAATCGTCTGCATGGAATAGCCGAGCGGGCGTTGCTTACTGGGCAGCATGTCGCCGACGAACGCGCGGAATGGTTCCATCGTGATGTTCAAGCTCGCATCCAAGATCCACAAGGTGCCGGCGGCGACCCATAGCCAAGGCGAGTTCGGCATGATGAAGAGCGCCAGCGTGGTGAGGATCGCGCCGACCAGGAAATATGGGCGGCGGCGGCCCAAGGGCCCCCAGGTCTTATCGCTGAAATAGCCAACAATGGGTTGCATGATTAGGCCGGTGATCGGACCCGCGAGCCATAAAAGAGGCAAGGTGCTCATGTCCGCACCCAGCGTCTGGAAGATCCGGCTTACATTGCCGTTTTGAAGCGCGAAGCCGATCTGGATTCCAAAAAAACCGAACGACATATTGATGATTTGGAACAGGTTGAGTTCCGGTTTTCGAATATTGTCATCCGCGCCAGCGGGGCCTCCAGAAACTGCCATGATCTTCCTCCGCTAAGTATTGTCTTTATTAGAAACCAAAACGCGCCCCTGCCAGGGGTCTAAGGCCCGAGTTGCGCCGAGGCGCAGCGTATCGACTTGGCCGGTCAAAGCGTCGACCCAAGCGCCAGCGGCGGGCCCGTTTTTGAATTCAAATTCTGCGCGTTCTGCGGAGAGATTGAACAGCACCAAAACCCGGTTGCCGTCTTTCTCTCGCGCGAAGCTGAGCACTTGCCCGGGATTATCGGTGGACACAGGAATGATGCGCCCGCCAGCGGCGCCGTTGTGCAACGCCTTATTGGCTTTCTTGATCTCGATCAGGCGCTGAATGAGCTCGCCATCTTCATGCGCGTAATCCCCCCACTCAATAGGGTCACGCTCAAAGAATTCGAGTTGGTCTTGATTGCCGACTTCTTGTCCATTGTGGATGAGCGGGATGCCCTCAGTGACGAAAGAGAGTGTCAGCATGGCGTGATAAGCGTCGCCATAAATGCTGCGGGTCGATCCATCCCAGGCATTCTGGTCATGGTTCTCGGTGTACAGCATGCGATAGGCATCCAGCGGCCAGGTTGAGATTTGATTGCCTAAGAAGCCGCGCAGATCCCCCGCATCGGACTGGCCTTTCGCGATCCTTTGGGCCGCTTCTTTCCAGGCCCAGCCATAGGTCGCGTCGAAGGCGTGGCGATGCATGTCGCGTTGCTGCCACTCTGCAAGCATGAAGACCGGTTTGATCGTCTCAAGCTCCGCGCGAGCTGTCTCCCAGAAATCGAGGGGAACATATCCGGCGACGTCGCACCGATATCCATCAATGTCGAACTCTTCGACCCAGTATTTCAGCGCGCGTGTTTTATATGCGCGCAATTCTGGGTTGCTGTAGTCGAGATCGATAATGTCCGCCCAATCGGTCCAAGGTGTAGGGCGAAAGTCGCCTTTCCAATCGGTTTCGTACCATTCGGGGTGTTGGCTGACGATCGGATTGTCCCAGGCGGTATGATTGGCGACCCAATCGAGGATGACTTTAAACCCTTGTGCGTGGGCAGCGTCAACGAACGCGCGGAAGTCAGCTTCCGTGCCAAATTCGGGATTAACGCCGAAATAGTCTTGAACCGCGTAGGGGCTGCCAAGCGAGCCTTTTCGATTTACCTCTCCAATCGGGTGGATCGGCATCAGCCAGAGAATATCCACGCCAAGCTCTTTCAGACGGGGGAGGTGCGCTTGTGCGGATT
>JBCBDI010000165.1:0-5799 GCA_038529885.1 Pseudomonadota bacterium | reverse complement strand
CACAGCCGAACTGATCGCCGAGGAATTCGGCCACACCGTGAAGCGCGTCTCCGAAGCCGACGTTGAAATCGGTCTTGAAGGCGATGAAGATGATCCAAAAGATCTCGCAGGCCGCGCACCAATCGTGACCATTATGGGCCACGTTGACCATGGTAAGACCTCGCTGCTCGATGCCCTACGCTCAACTGATGTTGTGTCGGGCGAAGCCGGCGGCATTACCCAGCATATTGGTGCCTATCAGGTCCAACTGAAATCTGGCGATAAGATCAGCTTCCTCGACACGCCGGGCCACGCCGCTTTCTCTGCGATGCGGGCTCGCGGCGCGAATGTGACCGATATCGTGATCTTGGTGGTTGCGGCCAATGACTCTGTCATGCCGCAAACGATTGAAGCGATCAGTCATGCCAAGGCTGCTGAAGTGCCGATCATCGTTGCGGTCAATAAGACAGACCTACAAGACGCTGATCCAAACCGCGTCCTCACTGATCTGCTGCAGCATGACATCCAAGTCGAAGCCATGGGCGGCGAGGTTCAGTCGATTGAAGTCTCTGCGCTGAAGAAAAAAGGCTTAGACGAGCTCACCGAAGCGATCACGCTTCAGGCAGAACTGCTCGAACTGAAAGCCAATCCAAAGCGCGATGCAGACGGCATTGTGGTCGAATCCCAGCTTGATAAAGGCCGCGGCCCAGTCGCAACGGTCCTGGTCAAACGCGGTTCGCTGAAACGCGGCGACATTGTCGTTGCGGGAGCCCAGTGGGGTAAAGTTCGCGCGCTCGTCAATGAGCGCGGCCAACAGATGAAAGAAGCTGGACCATCGGTTCCGGCTGAAATTCTCGGCCTCGACGGGACACCAGAGCCAGGCGACGCGTTCAACGTTGTCGACAGCGAAGCGCGGGCACGGGAAATTACAGAATACCGTCAGCGCATGAAGCGTCAAAAGCAAGGCGTCGCGACCCAGCGCGCCTCGCTCGAGCAATTCATGACCAGCCTGAAAGACGGCTCTGCCGACACCAAAGACCTGCCCATCGTCCTCAAAGGCGACGTGCAAGGCTCGGTCGAGGCGATCACGCAATCGCTGGAGAAACTCTCCACCGAGGAAGTGCGTGCCAATGTGGTCTTCGGGGCCGCGGGCGGTATTTCCGAAAGCGATATCTTGCTCGCCCAGTCGTCAGGAGCGCCGGTCTTTGCGTTTAACGTTCGTGCGAACAAGCAAGCACGTGACCTGGCCGAAAAAGAGGGCGTCGAGATCCGTTACTATTCGATCATCTATGAGCTGATCGATGACGTAAAAGCCTCGCTGTCCGGCATGCTGGAGCCAGAGAAGAAAGAAACCTTCATCGGCTATGCAGACATTCTGGAAGTCTTCAACATCACCAAAGTTGGTAAGGTTGCAGGCTGTAAGGTGACCGAAGGCGTCGTGAAACGCGGCTGCGGCGTGCGTCTTCTGCGCGATGATGTGGTCATCCATGAAGGCATGCTGAAAACGCTGAAGCGGTTCAAAGACGAAGTGCCGGAAGTCACAAACGGCATGGAATGCGGCATGGCGTTTGAGAAATACGAAGACATTCGCGAAGGCGACAAGATCGAGTGTTTCGAGGTGGAGATGATCGCGCGGACGCTCGATTAGTCGACCCAATAGTCTCTGAGTATGGGCCGCGCTGAAAAGCGCGGTCCATTCATTTTTATCGATTCACTTTTCGAAATCCAAATCACTTGTCCCTAGACTTTGGATTATGGGACACACCTATGCCATCTCAGGATCGCTGACCAAGCGCGATGCGCGGCGTCTGACCAATGCCATTCGTACGGGCACGGTCGGGCCGACAACGCTTTATTATGCTGGCGTCACGGCGCCCGTCATTGGCGCGAGTATGGCCCTGATGACCCAAGGCGCTTTGCAGGAAATCCATACATCGGCCTATTGGACCACCATGCTTTCGGCCATCGTTGCGGCCATGGCTGGGATCACGTGGTATCTGATTTTCATGCGTTGGGCCTATCGCCACCATCATGGCCGGGCCAGCGAAATGGAACAGGTCACGCAAGTCCGTTTAGACGACGAAGTGCTCGTGGTACGGCGCGGCCTGGTCGAGACCCGGATCGAGTGGGAAGCCATCAGTGAGATTGTGTCTAAGCGCAGTTATACGCTGATCCGCTTCGATGGCGCCGACCCCTTAATGCTTCCGCATGACTGGTTTGGCGAAAAAACTGCGTGCGAGATCTTTATGCGACGGCTCGGGCAAGGCAAAAGGGCTGAATGAGCCGCAACCGTAAAGCAAATTTAAGCGCCCACGCCCCGTCGCAACGCCAATTGCGCGCGGGCGAACTGGTGCGTCACGCGCTGGTCGATGTCCTGGCCCGCGAAGAGTTTCGCGATCCGGCTTTGCAAGGCGTCGCGATTACAATCGGCGAAGTCCGCTGCTCGCCCGATTTGCGGCACGCGAATATTTTCTGCTCCGCGCTTGGCAAATCCGGCAAGGCCGAGATGGATGAGATCGCGACGGCCCTCAATCGCGCGGCTGGGTTCCTTCGCGGCCGCCTTGGCCGCCAAATCGAAATGAAGTTTACGCCGCAACTGCATTTCATCGCGGATCTGTCCTATGACGATGCCGCCGAAATGAACGCCGTCTTCCGCCGCGCCGAAGTGGCAAAAGATCTAGATCCAGATGAGAATTAGGGGTTTTGGTCCCTTCCACCGCTCAGGATGAGGGCCTTAGTTAGTTTTGGCTATTCCGACCCAAAGCCGAAGCCCTAGCTTGGTTGCGATTCGCTCTGCGCCTTAGCTCGCGCCCGGACCTCAACGACTAATGCGGCCAGCACGATCAAAATGGCGAGGGTAAATAAAATTAATTTCGCCGGCGTCACATAGGCTTTCAGCCAAATCAGGCTTCCATTTCCCAACATGGCTTGGACTTGGACGAACCCTTCGGTGAGGTCCGTCGGGATGACCAATAGCGCCGGTAAAGCGAAGACCGGTTTAAACGCCCGCAGCGCCATGCCGACAAATAGAGCGCCATAGGTGAGCGGGTAAGCGACATCCAGGGTCGCTGTCATCCAAGCGTGCGCCTGTCTTTGCACCTCTGACATCTCAGCTATATGCGCGCGGATTTTGTCCGGATCGTACATTTCATCAATGATGGTGAAATCCCACACCGCCATGACCACGCCAAAGGCAATCGTCTCTGCCACAAACAAAGCGAACAAGATCCAGAGGGTGCGCGATCGGGTTAGGGCTTGCACCATAGGATCGGATCAGCCCTGCGTGGCGCGGCGGACGGGCAGGTGCTTTTTGCCCCAGTCTTTGAACGCCACCAAAGCCGGGGAGAACTCCTGACCTTTTTCTGTCAGAACATATTCATAGCGTTTGGGTCGCTCGGAATAGGCTTGCTTCTCTAAGATACCCGCCTCGACCAGGCGCTTGAGACGGTCGGAAATAATGTGCCGCGTCGCGCCTGTGCTGTCCGCAAATTGATCAAAGCGCGACTTGCCGAGAAAGCAATCGCGCAAGATGAGCAGCGTCCAGCGATCGCCCACCAGAGAGAGGGTTCGGGCAACCGGGCACCAATTATCGTCGAGGTCCGTCCACTTCATACTTGCATCCTTAACCTGATTTGCCCTAAGTTCCAAATCAGAACTTGGGTGGCGTCTTTCCGTCGTCCAGATAAAACTCGGAGGACCCGAATGGCGAAGACCTTAGAATTCTTTTTCGACTATATCAGCCCAACCTCATTCATTGCACGCGTGCCCGTGCAAGACGTGATCGCGCGCACCGGTGCAACTCTCAAGCTTCGCCCGCTTTTTCAAGGCGGTGTCATGAAAGCGACCGGCAACTCGCCTCCGGGCATGGTCCCCGCCAAAGGCGCCTATATGGCCAAAGACATGGCGCGCATCTGTAAGCGCTATGGCCTTGAGCTGCATTTCAACAAACACTTCCCGATGATGAATACCCGCCCGCTCACTTGCGCCACGATCCGGCTTCAAGATGATCCGGAAGAACAAATGAAGCTGTTCGAAGCCGGGTGGAAACATGTCTGGGGCCTGCCGGGCGGGGGCATTGATACCGGGGACGAAGCTCAATTCGTCGCGGCCATGAATGCCGAAGGCTTCGATGGCGAGAAACTTTGGGCGCTCGGCAATGATCCAGAGTCCAAGGCCATGCTGCGGGCGAACACTGAAGAAGCCGTCGAGCGCGGCGCGTTCGGGTCGCCCACTTTCTTTGTCGGCGACGAAATCTTTTTCGGCCATGACCGGCTCGACTATGTCGAAGAAGAGTTGATGGCTTAAGCCTACTCGATTGGAGACGGCTCGACCGAGACCTCTTCTAGCGGCGGCGCTGGTTCATCTGCGGGCAACCGTTCGATTATCGCCGCCGCCAGTTCTTCCACCCCATGATTTCGGGCTGGCGTGAAACCGAACCGCGTGATGATCAGATTCTGAGACGGCATGACGACCACCATCTGGCCTTGATAGCCGCCGAAATAATACATGTCCTCTGGCAGTGCTGGAAACAGCCGGTCTTTATCTGGATCATTCGGGGTCCGGTTCAGCCAGACCTGCGCGCCATACTCATTGCCGGGCGAGGTGGGGGTCGGCATCGTCAGATAAGTCACCCAGCCATCCGGCAACGAACGCTCACCTGCCCAAACACCGTCCTGCAAAGTGAACTGACCGAGCCGCGCCCAATCGCGGGCTGAAGCATAAAGATAAGACGAGCCGATAAAGTTGCCGCTGCGGTCCGATTCGAGCGTTGCGGTCCGAATGCCGAGCGGGCGGAACAAACGGGTTTGCGTGAACGTATAATAGTCCTGCAGAGTGTCGCCGACGGTGCGCCGGATGATGCCCGAGATAATATTGGTGGTGCCAGATGAGTAAGACCAGATCGTATCTGGATCTCCGATCAGGGGCTTGGACGCTGCGAAGGCGGCCGTATCGGCTTCATTGGAGAGCATTTGGGTGACGTCGGTCGCCACTTCATAGGTCTCGTTAAATTCCAATCCGCTGCTTTGGCGGAGCAATTGGTCGAGCGTGATGGCACCGCGTGGATCATCGGCGTCCACTTGCCATTGGGGAACATTGGCCGGAGCGCCAGGCTCTAACGCGCCATCCTCAACCAAGAGGCCGACCAAGAGTGCCGTCACGCTTTTTGCCATGGACCAGCCGATCAGAGGTGTCTCTTTAGAGACCCCATCGGCATAGCGTTCAGCAACCAATTTCCCGTCATGAATGATCACGATGGCTTTGGTGTTTTTGGGTTGGGCCGGGTCGTCCTCAGCAAAGGCGGCGTCCAGCAAATCATCATATTGATCTGTCAGGTCCGGCGCGGCGCTGCCGAGCGGCCAAGCGATATCGCTCGCTACGTCTAAAGGTGGCAGGGCGGTGACTTGCATATCGACCGCTTTTTCTCCGGGCGATAGAAGCGTGCACCCAATACCAGGCGTGAATTGCGCGCGCCGTTCGAACAGGCCGTAAAGCTTGGTCGTGACGCTCCCGCCCTCGGCGTCGAGCGTATAAGAAACATTGGCGAGCGTTTCGGACGCTCCGACCAGGGCTTCTTGTTTCACAGTCTCAAGATCAAAGCCGCTGAGATAATACCCTGAGCACAAATTCTTCGCCGCATATCCGCTACCGCCGCGCGCCAGCGATCCATAGGCGTAATAGGCATATCCCACCACGATGAGCAAAAGGACCAAAATCCCAATCGCTAATTTCTTGACCACACGCACCTCCCGGACTTTTTCTTTTCCGAAATGATTTCACGCGACCCTAAGAATGAGTTGAACTTCCCCCGATCGCGTGAAA
>JBCBDI010000164.1:0-5844 GCA_038529885.1 Pseudomonadota bacterium | reverse complement strand
CTTCAGCTTTTTGTTGAAGACACCGTCATAAACACCGGTTTCATAACAGGTTTCACGGCCCGAGCTACCGCCATAGGAGCCGGTAAAAACGACTTCACCGGAATCTGCATCGACTAAACGGGGGTGAACGCTAACAGAAACGCGTTCTTCAACGCAGAGCTCTTCGACATCGACGCGGGTTTCACAGTCAAAAATGCCGTCCCATTCAATGCATTTGCTGGTCGTGTGGTGATATTCATTCCAATCATAATCATCGATGTCGACATGGCCGGAATACGTGCCTGCAGGCGTATCGCCAGGAACACCATATTCGAAGTCCGCAAGCGTAAACCACTGTGCCCCGTCAAACACTGTGTTCAGGATCATATTTTCGAACTGGCGCGCGTACCAACCACCGCCCGGACCACGGAAACGCTCGACTTGAACGGTTCGCGTTTCGGCGGCAGCGACGCTTTCAGGCATCAATCGGGCTTCATAATTGATCCCAGGGGTCGTGCAGGCCGCTGCCCCAGCGAGTGCACATGTGGTCGCGAATAAGGTCTTCTTCATCGCATTCGTCCCTTTAAGCCTAGATCAGATGATTGGCAGAAGCGCCTGAATGGTCTCTGAATACATTAGGAAAAATAAAGGGCAGAATCTTGCCGCTGCGTGAGGCTTGCGAGCGAGCCCAGGACTTCTCAAGTTCGCGGCATCGAAAATAAGGTAGTTTCCAATGTCTAATTCCTCGCCTCTTTTTGAGCCCTATACATTGCGGGGTCTGACCCTCCCAAACCGCGTTGTAATGGCGCCTATGACCCGGTCTTTCTCTCCAGGCGGCGTGCCAGGCGACAATGTCGTGGACTATTATGCGCGGCGCGGGGACGCTGATGTCGGCCTGATCATCACAGAAGGCACGACGGTCAATCGCGGCGGCGCCTCAAATGATCCGCGGGTTCCGAACTTCCATGCAGATGATGCGCTGGCCGGGTGGTCTAACGTCGTCGAAGCGGTCCATAAAACGCCCGGCAAGATCGCTCCGCAGCTTTGGCATGTCGGCATGATGCGCAAGCCTGGCACCGGTCCGAACCCTGAGGCGGCCTCTGATAGCCCGTCTGGGCGCACCCATACAGGCAAGCAAGTTCAAGCCGAACCGAGCGAAAGCGAAGTCGCGGATATGGTCATGGCCTATGCGAACGCGGCTGGCGAAGCCAAACGCCTTGGCTTTGACGCAATCGAGATTCATGGCGCGCATGGCTACCTGATCGATGAATTCTTCTGGAACGTGATGAACACGCGTGAAGACAAATATGGCGGCACACTGGCCGATCGAGCGACCTTTGCGGGCGAAATTATCCGCGAATGCCGCAAACAGGTGGGCGATGACACGCCAATCATTTTGCGCTTCTCGCAATGGAAGCAGCAAGAATACACTGCGCGCCTTGCCGAAACACCGCAGGAACTCGAGGCCTTCCTTCAGGTGTTTGCCGATGCCGGAGTCGACGCCCTCCACGCGAGCCAGCGCCGCTGGTGGGAAGCAGAATTCCCGGAAGTTGACGGAAATGAAGGCCTTAATCTCGCCGGTTGGTGCAAGAAACTCACGGGTCTTACCTCAATCACGGTTGGATCTGTCGGTCTTTCCTCAGACTTTATCGGTGCCTTTGCAGGAGAAGACTCTAAGACCCGCCCAATTGCAGACGTCATCGAGCGCTTGGACAAAGGTGAGTTCGATCTGGTCGCTGTGGGCCGGGCATTGCTGCAGGACCCGCATTGGGCGCAGAAGATCAAAGAAGGCCGCACGGACGATCTTGCAGACTATGACGCTAAAGCATTGGCAACGCTCTACTAAATAGGTCTGAATAATCCAAATCTCTGAGAGGTGCGTAGACAGGGCAAACAAGAAAGCCACGTCTTATGCGCCTCTCAGATCTTTTTGCCCCGACCCTCGCTGTTGCAACGAGCGCTGCTCTCACCACGGGATGCGTCTCGGGGCCAGAACTCCAATCCTTTACAGATGCCCCTCGAGAATTGGTCTTGGAGGAGTACTTCTTAGGCGAGACTACCGCCTATGGCGTGTTCGAAGATCGCTTCGGTAAAGTCCGGCGGAGTTTCAAAGTCGATATTACCGGAACGGTCGACGATGGCGTCCTGACCCTGGATGAGCGGTTCATCTATGATGATGGCGAACGCGATACGCGGGTCTGGGAAATTGATATCCTAGGCGACGGCAATTATCGCGGCACTGCAGGAGATGTGCCCGGCTATGCCCAAGGCAGCGTCGTCGGCAATGCGTTTAACTGGAAGTATAAAGTCGATCTGAAAGTTGGCGACAGCACGTGGAATGTTGGGTTCGATGACTGGATGTACCTGCTTGAAGACGAAATCCTCCTTAACCGGGCCTATGTCACGCGCTTCGGTATCCGAATTGGCGAGGTGACCATCGCTTTCCAAAAGTAAGGCTTTGACGCTCTTTACCAAATAAAGTTGACGCCTGCGTCATTTTTTGACATAAGGGGTCATGGTCCAGGTCATAAAAACAATCTTCTATTTCGGCCCCCTACTCTTCGGGTTCGGATTATTGGCACCGCTTTCCTCCCAGATTATCAAAGCCGCCGCCTGGACCCCACCTTTTGGTCTTACCCCTCTCATGACCGGTCTCATCATTGGCGGAACACTCGGCTTGCTGGCGCAAATTAGAGGACGTTGGATATGAGCCCGACCCAAAATCTCTCAAGTCTGTCAGAAGCCGAACTCATGCGCATGGAGCGCGAAGTAGCCGCGCGCCATATCGATAAATTCCCTTATTTCGCGGTGGCTTGGGCGTTTAGCAATCTCGCGGTCTGGCTCGCGCTCTGGCCGCTTGTCTTTATGGGCGTGATTCCGCTCTGGCTTGGATTTGTGATTTCGACGGTGAACATCACGCTGTCCTATCTGCCGAGACATGAAGCGGAGCATGACGTTATCGCGAAGCCTGGAACCAAGCTGCGGTGGTTGAACCAACTTGTTGGCCACCTCTCTACCCTCCCGCTGGTGCTGCCGTATCGCGTCGCGAAATACACGCATATGGAACACCACAAGTTCGCGAACGATCCTGAGAAGGATCCGGACTATGCGATCCACGCTGACAGTCCGCTCGGGGCGATATGGAACAGCATCTATTATCGCCAGCCGCGCGCAGATGGCGGGTTTAACGCCTATGGAGATGCTTTGGTTCGGATCGGTCGCCAAGACGTTGTCCTGGATGGCGTTATCTACCAACTCATCCATTTCGGCATTCTCTTCGGGCTCGCTTGGTCAGGCTATGCGATTGAAGCGGCATTGCTGTGGTGGCTGCCGCGGCATCTCGCGCTCACCTATATCCAGTACTATCTGAGCTGGGCCCCGCATAATCCGAGCATGACGTCAGGACGCTATCGCGACACGCGCAGCTTCCGCTCTATTCTCGGCAATATCGGCTCGCTGGGCATGCAGTATCATATCATCCACCATCTGCATCCGCGTATTCCGCTCTATCGGACGCCGCGGGCGTATTGGGAGATGAAGCCGATTCTCGAAGCCAGGGGCTGCTCGGTCGACGAACTCTAGCGCTTAAGCGCTCGCCGCGAGCGTATCGGCTATGATCTGCCAGACTTTCGCATTGCCGCCAAAAGCCAGATGCGTGCTGCGGACTTCAATATTGCGTGCTTGTGGATTGTAGATGTCTTGCGCCGCCTGCCAGCCGACAATGCCATCAGACTTGCTATAGATCACCGTGAGCGGCTGTTTGACGCCGAGCAGATTGCGCTCATGCACTTCTTGTTCGAATGCATCCATATCAAGGCCTTCTTTGAGCGCATAGAGGCGACCAATCGATGTATATTTCGGACCGCCGATCAGGGGCGTTCCCATCGTGATCACTTCGCGGACGCTGTCGGGGAAGAGCCTTGCGGTTTCACGGGCAATCACCCCGCCGAGGCTCCAGCCGATCAGCGTCACTGGCGCATTCGCCCGGAGGGCCATGTTCTCAACGCGCTGTCCGAATTCCTGGGTCAGAGGATCTACATCACCGCCATTGACGCCAAGGCCCCAAGTCGAAGCATCATAGCCAAGATAATTCAGATACGTCGCCAATGGCAGGAGTGCCGACTCAGGGGAGGTAAACCCCGGAAGGAGCACTATCTTGCGGCCATCGCCGCGCGGCGCCATCGCCAATGCCGGGGCACGAAGTGGGAATTTCATCAATTCAAGCGGTGTTCCGAGCTCTCTTAAGCTCGAGAGCAGGCTCGGTTTCTCGCAATCAGTTGGTAGGTCTGGCGACATCGATCTCTCCCCGGTTACAGAGCTTCATACGCGCAATGCGAGCAATTGGATGCCGCTTTACCAGCTTCCGATGTTTTCCATGCTCGCCCATGGCTCAACCGGGTCCAGCGGTTTGCCCTTTTGTAGCAGCTCCACAGAGATACCGTCCGGTGAGCGCACAAAGGCCATGCGGCCGTCGCGCGGCGGGCGATTGATCGTTACACCGAGTTTTTGAAAGCGCTCGCACGCCTCATAAATGTCGCCGACGCGGTAAGCGAGATGGCCAAAATTGCGACCGCCACCATAGTCTTCAGGGTCCCAATTATAGGTCAGCTCGACCATTGGGATATCCATTTGCGTGGGAAGCTTGCCGTCCGGAACGCCGCCGCAGCGTTCAATGTCATCCGGGGAGGCGAGGAAAACCAGAGTGAAGCGCCCTTCTTCGCTGTCATAGCGCATGAGCTCTTTCAGCCCGAGGCCTTCGCCATAGAATGTCAGAGCCGCATCAATATCCGTGACACGGACCATGCTGTGAAGAAATTCGACGCTCATTTATATTGCTCCTCCAACCGCCGGATCTCCGCGCGCAAGCTTGGCGGGCGATTGCGATAATAGAAGAAGGTCACCGCCGCGAGCAGCGCGACATTGATCCCCATAATGATCAAGATGGTGATGAAATCGCCCAGAATATTCGCGAGATTCTGCCCGCGCACCGTCATCTGGATGTTGTCTTGGCCATAATTATTGAGGTTGAGGGTCAGTCCGTAAAAGCCGGACACCAATAGCGGCAGCAGGACGAGCGCTAAGAAGGCAACGCCGCACTGATAAATGCCGAGGCGCGGCCGCTCTGCTTTGGAGAAACTGCGCACGAACTCGTCGCGCGGGACATTTCCACTCAGCAAGCCTTTCTCGACATTGGACTCGTAAACCTGTCCGCCAAGCTCCGGCGTCTTGAACCAGCGCCATGCCAGGATGCCGGCCCAAATCGCGATTGGGACAAACATTAGATAATAGCCGCCGGTAAAGGACTCTACGAACATCGCGGTTCACTCCCTTGGGTGAACATTGCGCGGCGCTTAGCCGGTCGTGTGCACCTTCTCATAGGTTAGCATGGCACGCTTTCGTGCCGTCCCCCAATGGTAATTATGTAACCGCCCGTCAGATGCAAGCGCGCGGTGACAGGGAATGAGCCAAGCGATCGTGTTTGCGCCAATCGCCGTCCCCGCCGCCCGAGCTGCTTTGGCATTGCCCGCCGCGCTCGCGACTTGGCCATAAGTCCAGGTCTCACCGATGGGGATGTCCAACAGCGCCCGCCAGACTTGCCGGCGAAACGGCGTTCCGTACATGGCGAGGGGCACTTCGCCGCCATCGCCAAAGATCTTGTTCGCCCAGGCTGCCGCTTCCGCATCGTCTCGATCATAGTCTGCATTGGGATAGCGGGCGGCCATATCGGCAAAGACTTGGTCTTCTTTGTATCCTGGATGCACGAACCCTGTTTTGTCGCTCGCGCCATCATCGACAAAGCCAATACGCCTTTTGGCACGGGTGTCTTCTTGATCTCGCCGCGCGGTTTGACCGGCCTTGGCTTTG
>JBCBDI010000163.1:0-5877 GCA_038529885.1 Pseudomonadota bacterium | reverse complement strand
CGGGCAAGTCGCGACGACCGCGGTCGATATCGCGAAATACGCCCGGGTCGTCGAGAATGACTATATCGGCATGCCGTGTGGGATCATGGACCAGATGGCGGTCGGGCTGGCCGATCATGGCAAGGCGCTCGCCCTCGATACCAGCGATCTGAGCTATGAGGTGATCGATATTCCGGAAGCCTGGACCTTCGCCGTGATCCACTCCGGGGTACGCCGGGAATTGGCGGACGGGCGGTACAAGGCGCGCTTTGAAGAATGCCAGCAAGCTGCGGACGCGTTGAAAACGACCAAGCTTTGCCGGCTCGACCAGGCACAAGTCGTTGCCATGGCGGACCTGCCGGAAAATCTCCGCAAGCGGACCCGCCACGTGATGACGGAACACAAGCGCACGGTTGCGGCAACTGCGGCTATGCAGGCTGGCGAGTTGGCAAAATTTGCGCGCCTGATGAATGAAAGCCACCGATCTTACGCTCAGGATTTCGAAGCCTCGACACCGGTCATCGATGACCTGGTTCAGGATGCCATAGACAATGGCGCGCTCGGCGCACGCCTGACCGGCGGAGGCTTTGGCGGCTGCATCGTGGCGCTGTACCAGTCGGATGAGGCGGAGGACCGGATCCACGACTTGTTGAATCGGAATCCAAACGCCTGGCAGGTCTAGCCCACACTCTGGACGGTGGCCGCACACGGTGAGATAAGCACGTGCATGAAACACGCATATCTTGCTGCGCTCGCACTCAGCCTTTTGATCGGATGCACAAGCACCTTCGCCATTGATCAGACATCCGCAGCAGACTTTGGGTGCGCCTTAGCGACCGCCGATTCTGAAATGCTCGAACAATCGCGCGAAGATGGATTCGCGTCGCAGCAGTCGGATGCCGACGCGCGCGACTTTGCCAGCTGTCTCGGGCATCCAGATCCCTTCTTGCGCGACAAGATCGGATATGAAGGGCTCACCGCCGCCTTGCGCGCGGGCAGTGTTTCCGAAGCGACGCGCCGCGACCTGATTGTCGATCTCAGCGGAAACCTGAGCGCGAAAGATGATGATGGGTTTCTCGCCCCCTTCTCCGCCCTCGGTTTGTCAGAACTTGTCCGCACCGATCGGGTCGAGCCGTTCCTGACGCCAGACGAGCGGGTTAATATCGCGAACATCACAGCAACCTACCTCGCCAGCGTCTCTGATTATCGCGCGTTTTCAGACCAGGAAGGCTGGCGCCACGGAGTCGCGCACGGGGCAGATGTGGCGATGCAACTGACCCTCAATCCAAATGTCGAGACCGGCTCGCTTGAAGGTTTGAAACAAGCCGTCACAGAACAAATCACCAATCGCTCAGGCTATGCTTTCAGGCATGGTGAGCCCGAGCGCCTCGCCCGTCCGATCTTTTTCATGGCGAACCGCGAAGCGTTTGAACCGGAGATGTGGACCGCCTGGTTCGAGCGCCTCGCCGACCCCGCACCCTTGGCAAATTGGGGCGACGCCTATCAGTCCGAAGTGGAGCTCGCCCGGCTGCACAATCTCAAAACCTTTGCGCGGGTGCTCTATGTCAATGCCAGCCTCAGCGAGAATGAGGCGTTGAGACCCATCGCTGATAGTGCCCTGAATATGTTGAAAGCCTTGCCATAGGGGCGCTAGGCCGCCGCGGCGTCGATCACTTCAAACTGCGCTGTCCGGCGACCGTTCCAGACATTCTCCTTAAGACGCCCGGCCAGGTGGACCTTGCCACGTTGCAACAAGGCGTCGCCCAGCGGCGTGCCCATGCAGCGCCAGACCAGCGCTTCGATCCGTGCACCGGAATCCTCAACCGTCAGCTTCAGGTGGTTTTCACCAATCGGTCGCGTATGCGTAATTTCGGCATTCTGAATCGCAAAGACAGGCTCCGGCGCGCCTTGTCCGAAGGGGCCGATGGTCTGGATCAGATCATAGGTTTCAGTATTGACCTGGGTGGGGGCCAGCATGGCATCGATAGCAAGTTCCCGCGCCGCCGCGCGCTCTTCCTTGAACTCGACCATATGCTCCTGCATCCAGGTCTTTAGTCCGTCCAATTGATCAGGTTCAAGGCTCAATCCGCCGGCCATGGCATGTCCACCGCCGGAAAGGATCACGCCCCCTTTCGCGGCCGCCGAAATGGCGTCGCCAATATTCACTCCGCGCACGGATCGCGCTGAGCCCTTGGCTACAGGGCCAAGGCCCTGCCCCCACCCAATCACGATTGCTGGCAGGTGAAACCGGTCTTTCAATCGACCCGCGACAATACCGATAACGCCCGGGTGCCAGCCTTCACCCGCTGCGATCAGAACACCTGTATTCGGATTGCTATCCAGCTGTTTCTGCGCCGCCACCGTCGCTTGCTCAAGGATGGCACTTTCAACCGCCTTGCGCTCATCATTGTGCGCGTGCAGACGTTCGGCCAAAGCGATCGCCTCGCTGCGATCATCCGTGGCGAGAAGTTTCGCGGCGAGCCACGGATCGCCAACGCGTCCACCCGCATTCAAGCGCGGACCGAGCACGAACGTGGCATGGTAGACGCTCTCAATCTTGCCAATCCCGGCAATATCAGCGAGCGCTCGCAGCCCTGGATTCTGACCACGTTCGAGAATTTTCAGTCCTTGTTTGACAAAGGCCCGGTTGGCGCCCCGTAGGGGCGACATATCGCAGAGCGTCCCGAGCGCGCACAGATCGAGCCAATGCAATATATCCGGCAATCCATCCGGTGGCGCGATGCCTCGCTCGCGCGCCAGCTTGTTGAGCGCCGCGGCAAAAACATAGACGACCCCGGCAGCCGCCAGATGCCCTTGGCCACTCGTATCGTCGGCGCGATTTGGGTTGACCAAAGCTGCGCAAGGTGGCGGTGTTTTGCCCATCAAATGGTGATCGATCACAATCACCGGCAATCCGATGGCTTCGGCTTCTGCCAAAGCCGCCGTCGCGGCGGCCCCGCAATCAACCGTGATGACTAAATCGGAGCCGGTCTCTTTCAGATGTCGAAACGCTTCCGGGCTGGGCCCGTAGCCCTCCATTAACCTGTCTGGAACGTAAAGGCCAATCTCGCGTCCCCAGGCGCGGAAATATCGCGTTAGAATGGCAGAGCTGGTGCCGCCATCGACATCATAGTCGGCAAATACGGTAACGGTTTTGCCGTCAATGATGGCATCGAGCGTAAGCTCCGCCGCTTTCATCATATCCTGAAAGCTCGCCGGGTCCGGAAACAGCGCCTTCAGGGTCGGGTTCAAATAGGTATCGACGTCAGACGCCCCAACACCTCGCAGCGCGAGCAAACGGGCCAGTAAATCATTGCCGCCCAATTGCGGCGCCAAGGCCCGCACCGCCGCCTCATCCGGCGCATTCACGGTCCAGTAACGCGCGCCATAGGAGGCAGAAATATCGGGAGCAATGGCGGTCATAGCAAACAAACCTGACTAGAGTCGGACCAGGCACAACCCCTTTTCGGCAGAGTAAGTTTGAGACTCCACGATAAGATCTGTGGTAAACGACTCGTCTAGTGTAAACTAGAAGTAGAGGAACAAATAATTTCTAATGACGTAATACGGGGACGCAAGATGACACGCTTACCATTAGATTCGCAGGCCGATACGCTTCAATTCGAGACTCGCACCGTATCTGGCAAATTTGACTTTTGGCGGGAGAATGTATCGAACTTCTGCGATGCCACACCTATTCACCCCCTGCCAACAACAAATTTTTTCCAATTACGTCAGTTCTTTTCGGACCGCATTTTTTTAAGTCAAACGCAATACGGGGCAAAAGCTGCGATACACGCAAACCGGCATATCCAAGACACAGGACACATTGTCCGAATCCAGAGATATTTCAGCGGTGGCATGATCGGGCAATTTCAAGATGTCCCATTTGAGATCCGCCCGGGTATGATTGCCGTGATCGATCAATCTAATCCTTATGAGGCGCTCCACGACGATTCTTTGACTCAGAGCATTTATATCTCGCGGGCCACGCTGGACCTGGAGACGGACACGCCATTCGCCCCGCTTGTGCTCGCGCCTGATTATCCCCTGACACAGGTGCTACATAATGAGTTCGATCGCATGTACATGCCGCTCCTGGCCGGTGCCAGATCGCTATCTATCGACCGCATTGATCGTTTTAGCGCGTGCCTGAAAATGGCCGTCCATAAAGGCCAGCAAGACAAAGACGTCCGAGCGAAGGCGCGCGATGCTCTGCGGGATTTGATCAGCGAGCACATAGAAAAGCATCTCGAGTCTCCCGACTTGACCGTTGCCAGCTTGTTGAAAGCGTTCGGCGTTTCACGTGCCAGTCTGTTCCGCATGTTCGAACCAGAAGGTGGTGTGAGACGCTATATCACGACGCGGCGTCTGTTTCGGGCGATCCATATGATTTCGACAAATCCGTTACGGCGTGGGCAAGTCACACAAGCCGCCGAACGCTGGGGGTTCAGCTCCAATGTTGATTTCAACCGCAAAGTTCAGCGCGTCTTTGGGACAAGCCCCGGCGCCATGTTCCAACTGCCACTAAAACCGGTCGATACTTCGATGCAGTACGCCCCATTTTCCGAGTTTATGGATAAAACCCGGTCGCAATTAGGGTTCGAGTCCGTCCGTTCAGCCGCATGATTTACGACCTCCGGGAAGCGTGCTCTATGCGCGGTGCCAGCTCTTAATCTTGCGCACCATGCCATCGGCGCTGCTCATGACCAGCGTATCGGTCTCGATATGTCCATTCTGGCGGACAACGCCGTCCACCAGACCGCCTTTGGTCACGCCGGTCGCGCAGAAGACCGTCTCTCCCGAAGCGAGCTCGTGCAGATCGTATTTCTTGTCATAATCAGTGATGCCGGTGCGGTCAGCGCGGCGGCGCTCATCATCATTTCGGAAGACCAGACGGGCCTGCATCTGACCCCCGACACATTTCAAGGCCGCTGCGGCCAGAACGCCTTCCGGCGCGCCGCCTGACCCGACATAGAGGTCGATCCCGGTCGATGGATTCGTTGTATTGATCACGCCGGCAACGTCGCCATCCGAGATCAGGTGGACCCGCGCGCCAACGCCGCGAAGGCTCTCGATAATCTCTGCATGGCGCGGGCGGTCCAGCACGCATGCCGTCATATCGCTGACCGCGACTCCCTTGGCCTTGGCCATGGCGGCGATATTGTCAGCCGGCGACGCGTCCAGATCAATAATACCCGCGTCATAACCCGGCCCGATGGCAATCTTGTCCATATACGTATCAGGTGCGAACAGAAGCCCGCCACGTGGGGCAATCGCAAGAACGGCAAGCGCATTGGCCATGGCTTTGGCGGTCAGAGTCGTGCCTTCCAGTGGGTCAAGCGCGATATCGATTTCAGGGCCTTTGCCTGTGCCCACCTCTTCGCCAATATAGAGCATGGGCGCTTCATCGCGTTCGCCTTCACCAATGACGACGCGACCCTGGAAATCCACCGCGTTGAAGGCGGTTCGCATGGCATCTACAGCAGCGGCGTCGGCGGCTTTCTCGTCGCCGCGGCCTGCTAAAGTCTCTGCTGCAATTGCTGCTTTTTCCGTCACGCGCACCATGGCGTCCGCCAGATGCGGAATCAAAACGCTTTCACTCATCTCATTCTCCCCCAGGCCACTCCTGACCCAGCACTAATTACTGTTTGACCGCGTCAATCGGGATGACCTGCGGAGCACCGACACTCGCTTCCAGTGCCGAAACCCGCATGCGCGCGGCCTCTATGTCACCGCGAGAACACACATGCGTAACAATGGCAACAGGAGAGACATCGCTGTCATCAGCCGACTCCTGTAACAGCTTGTCGACCGACACATCATGCGCTGCCAGCGCTTCCGTCAGACTGGCCAGGGCGCCCGGCCGGTCAGCAAGTTTGACACGCAAGAAAAATG
>JBCBDI010000162.1:0-5889 GCA_038529885.1 Pseudomonadota bacterium | reverse complement strand
TGATCTATTGCTGAACCTGGATCGAGACAATCAAATTTTCCCGTTGCGCCCCCAGCGTCACCCCTCTGGTCGGGGCCGCATCATTATAGTCCAAACCATAGGCAAGCTGCACATACCGCTCGTCTGGGCTGATGCCGTTTGAAATGTCGAAGCCGACCCAGCCGAGGCCTTGAACGAAGACTTCAGTCCAAGCATGGCTCGCTTCTTGTTGCGTGCGATCATCCATTAAGAGGTAGCCGCTGACATAACGTGCAGGGAACCCTTGCGCCCGCGCGACGCTCAAAAAGATGTGGGCATGGTCTTGGCAGACGCCCTTCCCGCGCGCCAAGGCATCTGCCGCGCGCGTGGTCACATCCGTCTCTCCGGTGGTGTAGGCGACTTGGTCTCGGATGTTTTGGCTCAGCGCATGTAAGCCCGCCAAGGCGTCATTTGGGTCTATCTCTGTCTCGGCGGAAAATTGCTCAAGCGTCTCAGTCTGCGCGGTTAAAGCGCTTTGGCGGGTATAGAACCAAAGCGGCATGGCTTGATTGTGGGTCCCGGTTATCCCGGTTTCGCTGAGTGTTTCGAGCGCGCCGCTGACCTCAATGCTGATCCGGTCCGCCCCCGGCAATACTTCGATCAAGTCGACAATATTACCAAACTGATCAAAAAAGCGGCTCTGGGCCCGCGCGCCTTCAAGGGCGATGTCCCAGGCGAATACGCTCTGCACGGCGGACGATTGCGGGGTCATCCGCAATTGCAGCAGGCCATAGGATGGCGCGACCGCATATTCAAAGCTGGTCTGGTGTCGGATGTCTAAGCGCATATTATTCCGAGAACCTGTAATCGGCCTCGATTTGGCTGGAAAGAGCGGCATTGCGCGCAATGAAGTCGATCAGAAATTCATGCAAGCCGGAGCCAATGATCGCGTCGCTGGTTGAATTGGTGATGTGCAATTCATGGCTCGCGGCCAAATCATGCGCTTTGGTTCGCCGACCGTAGTCTGTTTCAAGCGCCGTGAGATTGTTGATGATCTCATCATAACAGAACGCGATCGAGCGCGGCAGACGCACGTCATGGATGAGAAACTCAACAATCGCGGCTGGACTGATCTCGCCGCCATAAAGCCAGTGGAAAGACCGCTCCGCCGAGGCTGAACGCAAGATCATTTCCCATTGCACCTGATCCAGAGATGAGCCGACCGACGCACTCGATGGCAGCAGCACATAATATTTTGTGTCGAGGATGCGCGCCGTGTTATCCGCACGTTCCAGCAGCACACCGAGCAAGACGAAGCGGAAAATATCATTGCGCAGCATCGTGCCGTTGATCGCGCCGCGGACCAGAGCCGCTTGTTGCCGCACCGTGGAAAGAAGGTCGGGCAAACTGGTCTCAGCTCGTCGCAGCGTGACATCGCGCTTGAACTGTATCCAGGTTGAATTGATCGCTTCCCAAACATCGCGCGTGAGAGCGGTTCGCGTCATCCGCGCATTCTCGCGCGCCGCCGCGAGGGAGCTGATTAGACTGCTCGGATTGTCAGGATTGACGATCAGAAACTCGATCACGTCGCTGGTCTTATAAGCGTCGTGCGCGGAGGCGTAGAGCTCGCGGGTCCCAGCCGTGGTGAGCACAGATTCCCATTCGCTTTGCGTGGTGCGCGAGCGCGTCAAAGACATGCGATAGCCAGCATCTATGAGGCGGGCCGTGTTTTCGAACCGCTCCAAATAGCGCATCATCCAGAACAGGCCTGACGCGGTTCGGCCAAGCATCTTACTCATCGCTCAGCACCCATGTGTCTTTCGTGCCGCCGCCTTGGCTCGAATTGACGACCAAGGACCCTTCTTTCATCGCCACCCGTGTCAGCCCGCCTGGGACTACATCAATCGCGTTCGGGGAGACCAGCACGAAGGGGCGCAAATCGACATGGCGCGGCGCTAAGCCTTTTTCGGTCAGGATCGGCACGGTCGATAGGGCGAGGGTCGGTTGCGCGATATAATTGCCAGGATTGGCTTTCAATTTCGCGCGGAAGGCTTCGATCTCTTTCTTGCTGGCAGCCGGTCCGACCAGCATGCCGTATCCGCCAGACCCATGCACTTCTTTGACGACCACATCGGCGAGATTGTCGAGGACATATTTGAGGGAGTCCTCTTCTGAGCAGCGCCAGGTTTCGACATTCTTCAGAAGCGGCTTTTGGCCGGTATAGAACTCGACAATGTCAGGCATGTAGGAATAGAGCGCCTTGTCATCCGAGATGCCGGTGCCGGGCGCATTGGCGATGGTAATGCCGCCTGCCCGATAGATATCGAAAATGCCGGGCACGCCGAGAAGCGAGTCTGGATTGAAATTGAGCGGATCAAGATATTCATCATCCACGCGCCGATAGATAACATCGATCGGTTCATAGCCGCAGGTCGTGCGCATCGCGATCCGTCCATCGACCACGCGCAGGTCATGGCCTTCGACCAGCTCAACGCCCATCTGATCCGCAAGGAAAGCATGCTCATAATAGGCCGAGTTGTGAACGCCTGGCGTCAAGACGGCGATGGTGGGCTTTCCGGTGCAGGCCTTGGGCGCAGAGGCCGCGAGGGCCTTGCGCAATAAAGCCGGATAATCACTGATCGTCTGCACCCCAACCTGCTCGAAAAGTTCCGGGAACATTTTCAGCATCGTCTCGCGGTTCTCGAGCATATAGGACACCCCAGATGGCGTGCGCGCATTGTCTTCAAGAACGAAAAACTCGTTGGGCCCGGTGCGGACCAGATCGGTGCCGACAATATGGGTGTAGATCCCGCCCGGCGGATTGACCCCCATCATCTGCGATAGGAAGGCATCATTCTTGGTGATCAAATGTTCTGGGATCCGCCCGGCCCGGAGAATTTCCTGACGGTGATAGATATCGTGCAGAAAAGCGTTGAGCGCTTTGATCCGCTGCTCGATGCCTTTGGTCAGGGTTCGCCATTCTTTGGCGCTGATAATGCGCGGCATCAGATCAAATGGGATCAGGCGCTCTTCCGCCTCGGCCTCGCCATAGACATTGAAGGTTATGCCGGTCCGGCGAAAAAAGTCTTCAGCTTTTTGCGTCTGACGTTTCACCTGTGTGGGGTCAATGTCGGAATAATAATCGCTGAGGGCACGGTAGGGCTCGCGAACATCATCGCCGAAGCCAAACATCTCATCAAAAAAAGCCGGTCCATCCGCCATGCGCTTCACGTCCACATAAAAACCGAAAGCATGCAAGGCTCTACACCGAAAGAGCGCACAAAAGCGGCGCCGTGCCCGAAGAACGGGCTCGGCTTTTTTCTAGTAGCGGAACGTATTGCCGAGCCGAATAATCGAGCGGCTTTGCAGGGATCTGAAATTGCGCCCGAAATCACCGCCCTCAATCAAGGCGCCATGGGCGAGCGACACAAACAGCTCTGTTTGCGGCCGCACTTCCCACCGCATACGGCCGAAGAAAGACAGGCTTTCGGATTGATTGTCATATTGCGTCTGCGTCGAGATGGAGAGGTCTGGGCTGAAATTCACCACCGTTTCAATCGACCCGATCTGCACGCTGACATCGCCCGCCGGGACAGAAATGTCTTCCCGCTCATACGAGATTTGTAGATCAAGATACGGATTGGGACGCATCAATAGATCAATATCAAACCCTTCCGCTTCGCCGCCAAAGAAGTCGCGTTTTTCCACGCTGGCGCGTATGCCATAGGGCCGCGTGCGAGCAGATTCCAAGCTGATGGAGACCCCGTCATTGCCATACTCGCCAGCCGGAATGATCAGCCCACCCGGTAATCCAAACGGCACATCAACCCGTTCTTCGACGTCGGAAAGGGAGAGTTGGATCATGTCTGTGCCAGCGGTTTCGATCTCGAAATTGAGCGAGTCCTCGCGTGTCTCAAGGTCGCCGTCCAAATTGGTCACATGGTCATGCTCGGTGCCAAATTGCCAGAAGCGAAGCGGACCGCCCGATTGACGGAACCGTCTGTGCCAACGCCCTTCATACGTGTTCGTCCCAGGCCGATTGACAAAGCCCAATGCGGGATCGAAATCCTCGCCAATCTGGCGATATTCTAAGGTCCAATTCCACGCATCATTCGGATAGTCGACCCGGACGCCGAAACTGTCATCATCCTCAACCACGTCTGAGAATGAGGCCTGATAAAACACGTCCGCTTGCAACCGCCCGCCGCCCATGAAGGACGGGGTTTGGTAGAGATAATCAAAGCCAACCAGGCTGTTCTCACTCTCGCCCGTCGGATCGCCTGCGGTGGCGACAAAGCCGATCCGGTCATCCCCGAACACGTTTCGCGTCACCCGCGCCACCGAAAGCGTTTGCTGGTCGAGCGTGTCGGTCTCCCCCGCAAAGGCCGACAGGATCCCCATTTCGAACCCGGCATACTCGCCGCTCAATTTGATCCCGCCATCAAGCGGGACGTTCTCGCCGCGGACAATCCCAATCCGCCTTGAGAAGAAGGGCCGCCCGTTCGGCGATCGGTTGAAAGCATCCCCGCCAAACTCAAAGAAGGCCGCATCTTGAAGAAAGAAGTCCCGCGTTTCTGGGAAGAAGAGCGAGAAGCGTCCGGTATTGATCTCGCGATTGTCGAGCGGTGTGTCTGAAAAATCGGTGTTCACGGTCAGCAAGCCGGTCAGGCCGGATGTGAACTGATAGCGCAAGGTCCCGCTCGGCTCGATCTCATACTCATCATCGCGCGGACGCATCCAATCGCGCGTGCCAATCAAAGCCGCCTGAAGGTCGACCTCTAGGCCGCGCCCCTTATTGACGTCCTTGATCCCGACCAAACGGCCAGAGCGCGTGAAGTTGAACGGATTGAGCGATTGATCTATCCCAGCCCAACGTATCTGTTCGTTCTTGTGCGAGCGCTGACGGGTGACCAAAAGCCCCCAGGCGTCGGCTTGCGGGTCGAAATTGATCGACCGAAACGGGATTGAGATTTCCGCCGTCCAACCGTCATCCGTGCGCTTGCCCGCCGACCCCCAAATGATATCCCAAGCATTGATGGGCAGGCGATTAGGTTGAATCAGCCGGTCCGCCCTGGCCCCAAGTGAATTCACGTCAAAGCCAAAGCCAGACAGACCGGTATCGAACGGGTCGATATAGAACCGGATCATATCATCGCGCCAAACATCGCCATCGCGCTGCATCACCGTGGCGCGGATATTGTCCGGCTCATCGTCAAACGCTTGGACCGCGACATAGAGCTCGTCCTCTGTATAGGCGAGATAGACCACGGTCTCGACCGCAGGGTCTTCGATTGTCGGTTCGACCTGATAGAACTCTGTCAACTTGGCCGCTTTTTGCCAAACGGGATCATCCAGGACGCCATCAATTTTCGGCGCTTCACTCGCCTCAATGCGCGTCGGCTCGACGCTCGGTCGATAGGTAGCGAAGTCGCGCTCCGGGGTTTGGCCGTACGCAGGTAAAAAGAGGAGCGAGGCGGCCGTCAAAGCCGCCCCGAGAATAGCAATATTCAGTCGCATGCCTTCGCTTGCTTCTCCAAAAGTTCGTTTAGCAAGCTCCGCGCTAGCTAGGCCCCAAGAACCTCTGGCAAGGCTTTACAGAAGCGCTCGACATCAGCGATTTTGCCCATCGATACGCGCGTCCACTCATTATAGTCCATGTACTGGCCGCGCACGGAAATCTTCTTCTCCGCCATGGCCGCTTGGACGTCATTCGCTTCCTTACCGGATTTGAAATAGACGAAGTTCGTTTGCGATGGCAGGCGCTCCAGACCGAGCGTGTCGCAGGTCATGTTGACCATCTCACGTGCTTCTTGGATCTTAGACCGTGACATCGCCAAGAAGGCGTCATCATTGTAGCACCCAATCGCTGCTGCAATTGACAGGCTTGGTGACCAAGACATCGCCGTCGCGCGAATTTTCTCAGCCGTCTCC
>JBCBDI010000161.1:0-5910 GCA_038529885.1 Pseudomonadota bacterium | reverse complement strand
TTATGGCTGGGGGCCGGAGTTCATAGATGAACAAGCGGGTTGGAAGTATGATGGCAGGATCGCCGAAGACGCCGCCCGCTGGCTTACGGGAAAATCCAGCGATCTCGGCCAGCCCTGGGCGCTAACGGTCAGCTTTGTAAACCCGCATGATATCATGTACTTTGACGCCACCGGACGCCAGGCTGAAACACGTGTTCAGAATGTCTTTCCCGGTCCAGTGCTCGCGCACCCCGATGACCCGCTTTACCAGTTTGAAAACTGGAATGACACGCCGCGTAATTTTCGATCGTCTGCCTATCCGGGACAAATGCCGGCACAGTCAGATTATGATCGCTACATGGACTATTTTTATGGCGAAATGCCACACGACAATGTCGAGGCCTGGGTCCGTTTCAGTCAGTATTATTATAATTGCATTCGCGATGTCGATCAGCATATCGGCACCGTCTTGAACGCGCTGGACGCCACCGGCCAAGCCGATCGAACGATTATTGTACTTGTTTCAGATCACGGCGAAATGGGCGGCGTGCATGGCCTTCGCCAAAAAGGCTCTTGGATGTACCGTGAGAATATCGGCGTCCCGTTCGTGGTCTCTCATCCCGATGCCCGAACGCAGAATACCAATCCTGGCATCGTCTCAGCCCTGGACTTTACGCCGACCATGCTGGGCCTGGTCGGCGCAGACAAGCAAGCGGTCAAACATCGCTACACGGCCATGCGCGGATCGGATGTCTCTGAATATCTCGGAACGACCGCAACCCCGCGCAGTCAATCAGGCGATGGTGCGCTGATTACCTATAGCGTTGGTCACCATATCGATACGGAGTTTGCGCGCGCGAATTTTGAGAAACGGCGCGCGCGGGAAACAGATGATGACTTTGAGCGTCAGGCTGATGCCGGATGGATGCCTGACCTTTCGCCGCGCGGATTCATGCGGGGCATTGTCACCGATGACTACAAATTCGCCCGCTATTTCTCACCGCGCGAACATCATACACCGACATCGATAGACACATTGAAAAGCCGCAACGACCTGGAGCTGTTCGACCTGAAATCAGATCCTGGAGAAACCAAGAACCTGGCGGTGATGGGAGATGCCTCAGATGATTTGGTGCTGTCTTTAAACGGCAAACTCAACGCCCTGATCGCCGCCGAAGTCGGGCACGATGATGGTCGCGACTTACCGGGCCCGACCTTTCTCTGGCGCGCTTAATCCCAAGCTTGGTCTCTTCCCTTCAATTTTGATCCAGGGATACCGCATGCTTTGGTTCTCGCGTCAGATACGCGATCGTCGTAAAGACCAACCCGACAATCCAAAGGACAGGCCCAATCGCGGCGGCAGGCAGGCCAAAACCGCCCTGCCAGACCGGGAATAAGAGAAATCCAATATCTTCAACGGAAATGACAAACGCGGACAGCCAGTATGCAACGGCGTTGTTTCGCCAATTGTACCAGGACAATCCAAGCCCGAGAACGCCGACCCAAATCAGTGTCCAGTGGCCTTGCGCAAGCCGTCCCAAGGCTTCGCCCAACAGTCCGGCATCTGCGCGCGCGATAAGTCGATCCAGACCAACCGCAATGTGTAAGATCGACCAAAGAGCATAAGAGATTGCGCCGATTTTCGCGAAGATCATTCTTTCTCTCCGTCTAATAAAACCAATTCAGATCCGCAAACATCAAGCTTCTCGCCGATCCGCGAAAAACGCGCCACGTCGGATTTGAAGCGCCACGGCGATCAATCCAAGAGCAAGCGCCGCGCCCATGGCGGACGAAAAGGCACCGAAGATCAAAATCAAGGATCCCGACCATAGGATGGCTGCGGTGCCGACAGAAGCACGAATATCCACATTTAGGGCCATAAGAAACAGCGTGCTGAACAGGTAGAGTGACTTCGACCAGTAAACCTTATTGGCGTCGAGCAAGACATCTGGTGGCGCAACCGCATCGCTATAGGTGGCGAAGATATTCACGCCATCCCCAAACCATAGAGCCAGTGTCATGCGGCCCAGCGTATACAAATAACCAAAGACGAGCAGGTAAAATGCCCAATCGCTCTTAAGCGGGTATCGAAACAGATTCATGAGAAGTCCTCCTGTTAAAACAAGTTGGCTGAGAGCCAGATAAACGCGTCTCGGACATCGAAGATGAGCGAAACGCCATAGAAAAAGAGCATCAGGCTGGTCCAAATTCCGTATGCGGATGGAAGTTTGATCTCGCTGCGATAGCGATAAAGGGCATAGATTGCCGGGGCCCAGACAATGATGTGGCCGAGTGAGACCAAGCCGCCTTGGACCGTATAAGCGCCCGTTCCTTCCAAAATCGCGATCCAGGCATGACTAAAGAGCCAAGCCCCGAGCACCCATCGCGCGGCGACGTGCTTGCTGACAAAAAAGACTGCCGCCAGGTTGGTGATCAACATTGCGCCGAGCCACAGCTTCATCACCAGCGGCATGTTGCGACGTGCTTCCATATTCCAATCTTCCAGAGCGTAGGAGGCACTTGCTTCAGGGCTCAGCGCCACCGCGCAGACGATAAAGGCCGAAGCGATGACACTGAAACGCGTGGGATATGAACCGATCATCTTTAGGGTCTTTCAGTTGAGGCTGATCATGATGCGGGCTGAGAGAAGCGACGTTGCGACCATCGAAGAACCTGCCAGGCCCACGCGCCGAAAATGACAAGCCAGGCAACGCCGTGCGTCAGATATTTGATGAGATCGAGTTTCGGGATGAGTTGATAATAGAGAGGCAGCAAACCGGTTTCAGCGTTCGGGAAATTTTGCATGATTACCGGCATGAACGTATTGGCGATCAGCACCGACGTGAAATATGTGAATGCCAAGACTGTCAGGCCGCGCTGCACGAGAGCAGACTGGACGGTTGATCGATACACCGCCATCAGGAAGCAAACAAAGGCGGGGGGTGCGAGCGCATCAGCACCAAGCTGAAACACCGCATAAGCGTCGCGTCCCTCTTCCCCCAACGCCTCAGCGAATGCGATCGTCTCCGGGATTCCATAACCAAACTGCCCATCCAATGGGGTGATCCCATTGGCCAAAATGCTCAGCGCCTCCATCTCGCCTAGAACATGTCGCAGGCTGCCAAAGAGTAAGATTGCCGCGAGCAAAATCATTGAAGGGTTCGCCAGAATGGCGCGTCCGCGCTGCGCAAACATCAAATAGTAAGCTGCAGCCGACCAGGACCACCCGATCAAGGTCATCCAGGACAGGTAAGCAGGATCCGGGAAAACCGACATCAGTCCGCCGATACCAGGTGCAACTGCCCGCGCACATCGCCGAAATAGGTTTGGCTTGTCGTGTGCAGATTGAAGTAAAGCTCGCGCTGGAACGCGATATTGGCCATGCCCGCAATCGTTTTCACTTTATCGTTCGGAATGGACGGAACGATAGGGCAGCCCGCCGTAAGGGCCCCGACCAGACCGTGTCCGTGTTCGGTGACCGCAACAATATCGTGATTATCAATTTCGAAGAACACTTCGCCATCGGCAAACTCTTCGATGAGATCACGACCCATCCCGAAATCAACGATGATCGGACCGAGTTGGCCAGGCCGACCACAATGAATGTGGAACATATTGATCTCGTCCAGCTTTACGCCTTCGAGTTTGACATGGGCGTAGGCCTTGCTGAAATCGCGATTGAACGTCAGCGTGCCATGCCCGCGCGAGGGTCGATCAGCGCGATCGGTGGACGGCGTGGTTGACTTGAACTGTTTCGGGGTGAGCCGAGGAACATCCTCCTCTTCACCCGCTTGCTGGTGCGGTGAGAGCCAGCCCTGGAATACCGCGCCGGGCGCGTCGCCGAGACTCGGACGCAGCTCGATCCCGCTCACTGCAGTTTCACCATGGGCCAATGGAAAGGGGGCGATCAGCAATAGAGCGGCAAGTTTTTTCAACATGTTCGGAGTCCCGTGTTGCCAAGAGCTTCATGTGGGTTTGCCATGGTGGCTGTAGTCATTAGTCTAAGCATCAGAGCAATTTTATATAACGCGTTATAATCCTCTTTTCCATTTTATGCAACACGTTATAAAAATTATGAGGTGATATGTCTTTTGAGAACCGCAAATCGGAGACGCGGGATAAGATTGAACGCGCGGCGGAACGGATTATTCGATCCGATGGCGCGGCGCGTCTGACCATGCGACGCCTGGCCGAAGAGGCTCAAGTCGCCTTGAGAAGTCCCTACAATCTCTACGGGTCCAAAACCGGTTTATTGATTGCGCTGCTCGATCGCGTGAACGCCGTGCTGTTTCAGGACTTTCAGTCTGACGGGGCCGAATGGGTGTTGAGCGAGATGATCCACACGCTGGATAAGACCCAAAAATTCTATGAAGCCGACGAAGAGTACCATCGAGGTATTTTCTGGGAAATCATGATTTCCGATCATCCGGAGGCCCGCGAGGACGGGCATAGCAATATTGTTCGCATCGTCACCGAAATGACGGTGCGCGCTAAGGCGGCGGGCGAGCTTCGCGACGGCGTCGATGCAATCGCCCTGGGGGAGCAGCTTGGACTGTCCATCCTGTCGACGATGGGCAGTTGGGCGGGTGGAAACCTGAGCATGGCGCAAACGATAGCGCATACCAAAATGGTTTGGATCTCCATCTTGCTATTAGCCGCCAAGCCAGAACCGGCCGCGGCGCTTTCAAAGCACTTCAACGGGTTTGGCGCTCCCGAAAAAGCCTGATCCAGGCATCAAAGTGAACGTCCAGACTTTAAGCTGGGCGTGATTCAGTCTGCGCGCCGATCGACAAACAGTTTTCGATGAGACATTAGCCATCCTCTATCCGTCTTACGCCACTCGATCTGATAAATACCGGTCGACCTGACAATCGGGGGGTCATCTGGCAGCACGTGCGTCACCATGAACATGTGTTCCGTGAACGCCGTCTCGTCGGTAAGACGTTCAAACACGAGCCCGGAGAAGTGATGCCGGGATTGGCGACCGGCTAGCCTGCCCGCGTGCGCCTTGCGCGCATATTGAAGAATATTATCTCGGCCCGTCAGAGATGGCGGCTGGTCGGATGCGTCGGCAAAGTGCCATTCCAGAACACCATCGTCGGTGAACAGTTCTGAAAACCCTTCTGCGTCCTTGCGATCCCAAAGCTGAGAATACCTGGCGATCTGATCTGATATCTGAAGCCGGTCTTCCAATTTAGGCGCCTCCGCATCTGCTCTTGCCAAACCAAAGAAAACCAATGGAGCCAATAGGCAGAGACGTATCAATTTCCGCATTTTTTCGATCTCCCACACACACTTATGCATGTCCATCGCGTCGCCAACTGCCAGCCAGATGGCAGTTCGTGAGAATGATTAGTCGGGCGCCGCGAAGGCTCTCAATTGGTCTCTATTGAGCACGCGCACGCGCCCATACTCAATCTCAACGAGTGACAGTTTCTTGAGGTTTTGAAGCTGCGTACCGGCCGCAAATCTTGAAACACCAAGATTCCGCGCCAAAACCGATTGCGGCAATTCCAGTGTTCCGGATTCATCCGCGTTCTTAAGCAGAAAATTGGCGAGACGTTTTTTGAGCGGCAGGGTGCGCTCCTGATGTCCGAAAGATGTCGCTTCGAAAACGGCCCAGCCAAGCCTGTAAATAATGCCGCGCCTGATGATGGGCTCGCTGTCGATCAATCGCCAAAGCTCATCATGGCTGACGCATATCGCAACGCTTTCCTCCACCGCTTCGAAGAAGAAAGATGCCGGCGTGCACATGAGGGAACCTGCCAGTCCCCAAATGGAGCCAGCTTCCTTGTAACCGTAGACGGAAGCATTGCCGTGCCGATCGATACTGGAATAGGAAAACTTGCCCTCTTCGATGATGAACAGTTCCTCGAAATCATCGCCCGCCGTCACAATCAATTGGCCTTTTTGGTAGGTGCGCCTTTTGCC
>JBCBDI010000160.1:0-5951 GCA_038529885.1 Pseudomonadota bacterium | reverse complement strand
CTTAGACCCGTTGAAAGCGTCGAAATCTGCGCCTTGCCGGTAGAAGGAGAAGGTGTCCGAGTGCTGCATCAGGTCAGAGACAATCACCAAGCGGCGATTGTTGCGGCTGTCTTGGAAGTCCGCCCGGTCGCCGATTGAGTAGAGCGCTTCAAACAGTGGCGAGCTTGGCTGGCTGGTCGTCTTCAACGTGTCGCCGACTGTGCTGGCCAAAGGCTGATAGAAATGCTCGCGCCAGGTATCATCTATCATGCGCGGATTTTGCAGGATCGGATTGGCATCATCGACACTGCCGGGAGAGCAATGCGCATAAAGCGTGGTCGGATCAAACGGTGTCTCGCTGTTTGGCAAGACCACGGTCAGGCGACCAAAGCGTGGCAAGCTACGCGCTTCGGCGTCGATCAGCTCATCCACCCAGGCAAGATCATTGTCACTGAATGGGTCGGATTGGTCGATCAGCAAGATTGTGTGGGCAGGATCGCGGCGATCCATCCGGCATTCGGTTTCAGGATCGAGAGCCGGCGCAGAGTTAAATGCAGCGACCGAAAACAGGCCGACCACACTCATTAGCATCACGCCAATGGCGCTGCGCCAGAACCATGGACCTCTTTCTCTAGGACGGGGCATTAGTCACCTCCGGTATCTTCTTTTCAGGCCGAGCGCATATCGCTCTGATGTTCTTGTGCCAGGCGGGCTTCGCGCACCTTGGCGACCTCTTTATTGACCTGCTTCTCGATGGAAGACAGGCCTTTCTGAACGCTTTGAATATGCGTTTCGAGCCACTCACGAGACAGGTTCAAGGCGGTCAGATTTTGCTCGATCGTCTTGATCGCCGCATTGGCTTGATCACGCTCTTTGGTGAGGTCAAAGCCAGGCAGGTTTGGCGTTACGATCTCGTCGAAATAGGCCGGGATCGCAGCCTGCTCGCCGAGCTTGTCGCGGAATTTGTTGCGCGCACGGCGATGCGCTTGGCGATAGGCGATCTTCAAAGAGCGCTCTTGGTCGCCCGCTTTGGCCGCGATGCCAACCGCGCGATCGCGATGCTCTTCGAGCGCGTTGAGAGACTTCTCAATCTCCCGCTTCGCAGCCGTGTGGCGTTGGTGCTGGGTTTCAAACCAGAAGCGGCAGCGGGTGAAATAGTCTGACAGGTCATCGCGGACGCCATTGCGAACGGCTTGGCGCTTTTCATAGGCCAGGCGTTCTTTGCGCCAGACCCGCCCATAGCCCGGATAGCGGTCAGAAATCTTGTCATAGCCTTCATAGACCGCGACGCCGAAAATGGTCAGGCCGATCAAGAGAAGTCCAATCGCCACGAGCGAATCCAGCCCGAATATGTTCGGGAACATGCTCATAACCACTGCGCCTGGCGAGATATCAAACATTGAGAACCCGGCGAGAGACCCAGAGTCTTGCGCCGCATGAAGCGCGACTTCGACCGCATCGCGGAAGTGGGCGATGAAGAAGTTCAGCATGATACCAAAGGTAATCAACAGACCAGCGACTACACCGCCCGCAATCTGGAAGCCTTTTTCCGGATGATTCAGATAGCGCAGACCAAAGAAGCCTGCGAGCACACCGGTCAGCACGTTCACCGCACTGATCCCGAAGGCCACCATCATACCGCCCATCAGGCCGGAGGATTGCGCGTCTTTGAACAGAAGGGCGTTGAAACAGCCTTCAATGATCATGATCAGAAGCAGGATGGCGAGGGTCTGCTCGACATTCTTCTTAATGTCGGGCGTGCGTTTGCCGATCCGATCGCCGTGCATTTGCTTAAAGTGCTGCAGCTCGATCACGGTCGCATCATGATGGTCGCGCGCTGTCTCGGCATCATCGACTTCATAATGACGGAACTCATTCTCTTCGGCTTTGATAACCTCGCGCAGATGATCCGGCTGAATGTCCGCAGGTGTGCAGTCTTGAATAAAGTTACGGACGCTTGCTGCGGTGCTGCTCATCCAGGTTTCAAGGCCGCGTCGGACACTGCCCGCGCGCTCAGCGATCTCTTGCTCGCGCTCACTCCACTGATCTTCGGTAATCGCTTCCGAAGCAGGAACGGCGTCGGCAGCATCTTCTTGCGCAATCTTTCGCGTGCGTCCGCGGCTAAATCCAAGATCGCCCTCAGAGAGCTTGCCGCGCAAGCCATGCTTGCTCAGCGATTCCTTAGATTTAAAATTCTTGATCGCAGCTTGGTATCCAATGTCTGCGCCCCAGCGCACCGATTTTCTGCTCATTTCGCCCAATCCCATTAACAAAGTCGGCCCAAATTTTAACTCTGTGAAAATCGACGGAGAGCCTTAACAACCTCCTAAGACGATACTCAAACGCGCGGCGCGGCTGACTTAAATTTACGTCATTAACAAATGCGCGTTGAATTGTTTGGCGATTTTCGAAAATCGGCGGGAGCTAGGTATCACGCGCCGCTCGCACAAAGGGACGCGCGGAAGATGTTAACTGCGTGTGACGATTCTTTTTTCGATTAGCTGACGAGTGCAGCTTCAGTCCGCTCGTGGACCATCTCTTCTGTCACGTCTGGGGCAAGCTCGACAATTTTGAGCCCGCCTTCGACCACATCGAACACGCCAAGATCGGTAATGATACGGTCAACGACGCCTTTGCCGGTCAGGGGCAGCGTGCAGTCTTTCAAGAGTTTGGCCGCGCCTTTCTTATTGTTGTGATCTGTAATCACAACAACGCGCCCGACGCCTGCGACAAGATCCATGGCGCCGCCCATGCCTTTGACGAGCTTGCCGGGGATCATCCAATTGGCGAGGTCGCCATTTTCAGCCACTTCCATCGCGCCAAGGATCGCCATCGCGATCTTACCGCCGCGGATCATGCCAAAGCTGGTCGCGCTGTCGAAATAGGCAGTGTGCGGGAGCTCGGTAATCGTTTGCTTGCCTGCATTGATGAGATCTGGATCTTCCTCGCCGTCATAAGGGAACGGCCCCATGCCGAGCATGCCATTCTCTGATTGCAGCGTCACCGACATACCATCTGGAATGTGGTTCGCGACCAACGTCGGAATGCCAATCCCGAGATTGACATACATGCCGTCTTCGAGCTCTTGCGCCGCGCGGGCCGCCATATCATCACGTGTCCAAGGCATGCGTTTACGAGGCCTCCTCAAATTCCAGGTCTAAGTCTTGAAAGACTTGTTTCGCGGTCAGAGCCGCATTGATTGCGGCCGGAAAGCCAGCATACAGCGCCATTTGCGTGATCGCTTCGACAATCTCATCGCAAGCGAGCCCAACATTCAAACCGCCGCGAATATGCGACGCCAGTTGCGCTTGCGGATGGCCAAGCGCGGTCAGTCCCGCAATCGTCACCAGCGAGCGATCTCTGAGGCTCAGATCCTTGCGGGCATATGTGTCGGCATAGGCAAACTCATCGACCTGTCGCGCCAGATCAGGGGCGACCTCCTCGACTTGCGCCATGGCGTTGACACCGTGGGCGCCAAAAATGGATTCCAGTCTGGCGCGGCCATCTTCGCGTAGAGTTGAGGGCATTAAGCGGTCTCCTTCGTGCGGATCGTACGCTGCTCGATCCGTTTCTCGAAAGTCCCCTGTACCAATCGGTGCACATAGATGCCTGGAATGTGGATCGCATCTGGATCCAGCTCGCCTGGTTCGACAATTTCCTCGACTTCCATGACGCAGATCTTGCCGCAGGTTGCTGCTGGCTGATTGAAATTGCGCGCCGTCTTGCGGAAGATCGCATTACCGGTCGTGTCGGCTTTCCAAGCTTTGACGATGGCGAGGTCAGCAAAGATGCCTTCCTCCATGATATAGTCTTCGCCGTTGAAGCTCTTCACTTCTTTGCCCTCAGCGATGACGGTGCCGACGCCGGTCTTGGTGTAGAAGCCAGGAATGCCCGCGCCGCCAGCGCGCATCCGTTCGGCCAGCGTGCCTTGTGGGTTGAATTCAAGCTCAAGTTCGCCAGACAGATATTGCTGCATGAAGAGATCATTCTCACCGACATAGGAGGAGCACATCTTTTTGATCTGCTTGGTTTGCAGAAGAAGGCCCAGCCCGAAATCATCGACACCAGCATTGTTCGAATAGATGGTCAGGTCTTTCGTCCCGGCATCGCGAATGGCTTGGATCGAAAGCTCTGGAATTCCGCACAGGCCAAATCCGCCCGCGGCGATCTTCATACCGTCGAACAGAACGCCCTCCAGGGCGGCCGACGCGGTGTCGTAAATCTTGCTCATGAGGCTCCTCGTCAGAGATCAGAGTGAAGGGAGTACTGGGTTCGCTTTAACCTGCCGGTTCGATGTCGAAAAGGAGGTCGCCGTCTTTTACTTGCTCACCTGGTGAGAAGCGGACTTTTTTGACAGTTCCAGCGAAGGGTGCACTGATCGTGTGCTCCATCTTCATCGCCTCCAATGAGGCGAGCTGATCGCCGTCTTGAACACTGTCGCCCTCTTTCACATGCACCGCCAGAATGAGGCCCGGCATAGGGGCGATCAAAGACCCAGCGCTTGCCGTATCCGTGCCGCCGGATTGCCTTGGGTCTGCCGGGGCGATGTCCAGGGTGAGACTGTCGATAAACACCCGAAATGCGCCAAGATGCGGGAGGATCCGTCCGGTCTGTTTTCGCCCTTCCAGAGTGAGTTCGAACCGCCCCGCGTCTAAAGAGCCAGCAAAAGCAATCGGCTCCAAATCTTCGCTGGATTGCCCGTCTCGGCGGTCCGCAGCCGTCGCCCAACGCGTGCGCTCCAAAAGATATCCATCGCCTGCCACGATGAGGCGTAAAAGCTGTGTCTCATCGCCGATCCGCGCCCAGAAGCAGGTCTGCGAAGCGGCGTTCAAACGGAACCCTGGCGACGGTACGCCTGCCTCTTTGAGCTGCTGTAGCGCGAAGGCACAAACTGCAGAAGTTTCAATGTCTTGGGCCGCAAATAGGGTCGCTTCATGCTCCTCGATATACCGGGTCGAAACATCACCCTTTGCAAACGCTTCGTCTTTGGCCAGCGCGGCCAGGAAGGTGGAATTGGTTTCCAGCCCGGTGATCGCCGTTTCCCCCAGCGCCAGCCGCATCCGACCGAGCGCTGAGGCCCGATCCGATCCATGCGTGATGATCTTGGAAATCATCGGATCGTAATAGGTCGAAATGACCTGGCCGGCCTCAATCCCGGTATCGATGCGTGCATGCTCGGTGGGCAGCTCCACGCATTCCAAGTCCCCGATCGAGGGCGCAAAATTCGCCGCCGGGTTTTCCGCATAGAGTCGAGCTTCAAACGCGTGCCCCGACGCTGAAATTTCTCTTTGTTCCAACGGCAAAGGCGCGCCCGCAGCGACGAGCAATTGCCACTCGACCAGGTCCACGCCCGTGATTTCTTCGGTGACCGGATGCTCGACTTGCAGCCGCGTGTTCATCTCCATGAAATAGACGCCATCCTCGCCATCATAGAGGAACTCAACCGTGCCTGCCCCGCGATAATTGACGGCCTTCCCGGCCTCCACGCCAGCCTCCAACAGCTTCGCTCGAACCGCTTCCGGTAAGTTTGGCGCAGGCGCTTCTTCGATCACTTTTTGATGGCGGCGCTGAACCGAGCAATCGCGTTCATAGAAGTGAACGACATCGCCTTTGCCATCGCCGAAAATCTGCACCTCAAGGTGGCGCGCCCGCGGGATGTATTTCTCGATCAAGAACCGGTCATCCCCGAACGCAGATTTTGCTTCTTGCTTGGCCGATTGCAGCGCCGCTTTCAGCTCGCTCTCTTCATGGACTGCGCGCATGCCCTTTCCGCCGCCACCGGCCGTGGCTTTCAGCAAGATGGGATAGCCAACTTTTTTGGCTTCCGCTTTGAACGTCTTGAGCGTTTGGTCTTCACCTTGATAGCCCGGCGTGGTCGGCACTCCTGCGGCTTCCATCAAATCCTTCGCAGCCGACTTTGATCCCATCGCTCGGATCGTTTCGGCCGTCGGCCCGATAAAGATCAGGCCCGC
>JBCBDI010000159.1:0-5954 GCA_038529885.1 Pseudomonadota bacterium | reverse complement strand
TTTGGTATTCGCTTCCGACATTCTCCAAAAACTATCATCCTCGCAATCACCCGCTTGCGACCACGAAGCAGAATAAGATCGCCGTTGCCTGGCGTCGCTTCACTAAGAAAGGCGGCGATCCGCTCACAATCGACCGGGCCAAGATGGAGCAGATTGTCGGCTTCTCTTAAGCGCGAAACCGACTTTCATCGAACCTAAGATCAAAGCTGCTTTGCAAGCTCATCCAACATGACCGCAGACGCACCTCCGCCCAGCGAGTGAGGCCGGGTATCGCGCCAGAGACGTTCAATCTCAGAGCCTTGCATATATCCGTACGCCCCATGGTGCTGGATACAGGTATCGACCAAACGCTTTAGCAGTTCCGGCACGGTCGCTTTGATAATGGTCGATTCCTGCCGGATGCTTTCCCCGCGGCTTTTCTTCCGGGCCGCGTGATAGACCATGAGCTTCGCCGTCGAGAGCTCAGCCACAAGCGCGGCAATGTCATGCCGGATCGTCTGCAGGTCCCAGAGCGTGCCGCCATAGGCTTTGCGGTCTTTCAAGTATGGCAGCGTGAGTTCGATCGCGCGTTCGGCCATGCCGACGCACTGCGCCCCGATAGAGAGGCGCTCATTTTCGATGCCGCCCATCATCAAATAGAAGCCCTTCCCCTCCTCTCCGAGCAGATTGGCGTGAGGAACGCGAAACCCATCAAAGAAAAGCTCGCTCATGTCTGAGCTCTTCCAACCGGTTTTCTGAAAGTTCGATCCAACCGAAAAACCATCGCCGCCTTTTTCGACGACGAAAAGCGAAAAACCTTTGCCGCCTTTGGCTTCAGGATCCGTTTTGGCGATGGTGACGAAGACCTGACCCGACACGGCATTGGTGATGTATGTCTTTTGCCCGTTCAGGACCCAATCATCGCCGTCGCGCGTCGCCGTGGTGGTCATTCGGGTGAGATCAGAGCCGCCCCGCGGTTCGGTCACCGCGAGGCCTGCGATGCGATCACCGGACAAGATGGCGGGCAGAAACCGCGTGCATTGATCTTGCGTGCCCGCCCGCGCAATGACCGGCGCGGTAATGTCTGCATGATCTGAAATCGCGGCGGCAAATCCCCCGTTTCCAGATCGACCAATTTCTTCGCCGAACACGACCGTGCCCAGCGCGTCAAAGCCTCCGCCGCCGGCCACCTCTGGGATCGATACGCCTAAAAACCCTAGCCGACCGAGATCTTGATACACGGACAAAGGTAGTGACCCCGCCGCTTCCCAGTCTTCCGATTTTGGTCGAACTTGTTCATCGACAAAGCGCCGAAGTTGCTGGCGCAAGAGGGCGTGCTCTTCGCCGAGATAATCAGCATCTAGATTCAGCATGATTAGCGCCCTTTGAACGACGCTTTTCGTCGCTCGAGGGCGGCTTGTATGCCTTCGCTGACATCATCGCTTGCACTTACCGCTGCGAGCAACTCCACTTCTCGCGCAAGATGCGTATCGAGGGAGTTGTCAAAGGTCTCCAGTAGAAGTCGCCGCGTCGCCGCATAGGCTTGCGTCGGCCCAGAGGCCAGTCTGCGCGCAGTCTTTTCAGCATGCTCGAGCAAGTCATCATTCGGGACGATCTCTGTGATGAGGCCGATATTGAGCGCCTCATTCGCATCCACCGTTCGATTGGTGAGCACCAGCTCCTGAAACTTACGCATGCCAACCAATCGCGGCAAGACATAGGTGGACGCCCCATCTGGGGAGAAGCCAATGGCCGTGTACGCCATGGTGAAGTTGGAGTCTTCTGCCGCAATCACAATGTCGGAAAAGACCGCAAGCGCGACCCCTGCCCCAGCAACCGCACCTTGGACGGCTGATACGATAGGCGCGCGCAGACGCAGCAGCATCCCCAAGGCGGCGTGATAATCCGCCGTGGACGCGCGGACATAGGTCGGCAAGTCCTCGACACTCGCAAAGGAAGCGAGGTTTCCGCCAACGCTAAAATTCTTGCCTTCTGCCGTGAGCAAGACGGCTCTGAGATCATCGCGCGCCTGCAGCTCGATCGCTGCGGCTTTAATCTCTGACCCAAAGCTCATATCGAGCGGATTGCCCTTTTTGCCATTTGTTAGAGTGAGGCGTGCAAGTCCGTCTTGGACGTCCAAATGTACCGTCTGTGTCATGAGGTTTCCTTGAAATTCGGGGCGCTAAGAATAGGCGCGCGCATCGACCCAACGGCCGTGAAACTTTGGTGGGACCCGCTGAGGCAGCTTGATGCGGGCAACCGGGCCTTGCTCTAACGCTTGCGCCGGAGTGATCCAAAACTCGCTTGTCATAGACGACTTATCCGTGACGAAGCCGAGCAGATATCCATCATCCTCATCAACAGCGCCGTCGCGCGGCGCAAAACTCATCTCGCTCGCAATGTGATACTGCGGGAGCCTGAGATCCGTTCGACGCTCTGTTTGGAGATCATATTTGTGGACGCCAAACGCTTCTAAAGTCTTTTGGCTAGTATCGATCTCAGCCATATAGCTGTAGCGCGCGCCAGAGCAGACATTTAAATCATTCACTCTTGGAAATTCGACAAAAGCATCATCCAGTTGGCGCTCGATCACCGCACCTGTTTTGGTGTTCAGCCGCCACATATAGGGATGAGAATCAAACCTGTGCTCACCATCGACGAGCGGCAGGTCATCGCGGATTGCACCCGACTTGGTGAGCCGCGTGGCGCCGTCCAGTCTCGCGCCAACGAGGACAAACTCATCGCCTTCATCCCAAGCCGAAGAGATGTGCCACATGAAGCATGGCGCAATCTCGAACCATTTGACCGCTGCCGTCTCATCTTTTCGATCTAAGAGACCAATCCGACCTGGCGTGTCATCGTCTAAGACAAAGCCCAATGCTTGTTGGTCTGGCCGTTTGAAATCCATCATCAATGGAAAGTCGAACACTCCAACATATCGATCCGACAAAGCCATATCATGCTGCACGCGCGGCCCTGGCAGCGGCACATCCGTGAAGCGCGTAATCTGTCCTGAGGACGAGGCGACGCCAACACTCAAGAAAGGCGGCTTCGGCCCCCACGAGATGAAGAAGAGCTCACCCGTTTTGGGGTCGGTTTTCGCATGCGACGTCAAACCGCCCGTAAGCGTGCTGTTATAGTCAAATGGACCTTTCGTGCTGAGGTCCGGCAACGACAGTTCGTGCGGGACACCGCCTTCCCACCACAGCGCGAGAAACTTGCCGGAGTGAAAGACCAAATCGGTATTGGCGACATTCTTATGGCGTTTGCCTTGGCCGGGCATGGCGAGCGACCCGACATAGGTCGCCTCGCCCGCGGCAATGTCTTCGGCGAGCCCTTGCGTTTGAATGAAACGGCTGCGGAAGATCGCGTCGCCATCGATTAGCTCAATGCCGTGGACCATACCATCGCCATCGAACCAAGAATGGCCTGGGCCAGGATGAAAGCGCGGGTTCGCGCCATTGTGGGCAAAGACTCCGTTCAGCTCACGCGGGATTTCACCGATCACGTCCAGCGTTCGCTCGGTCACCTCTTCCGTGACCGGTTCGTAGACGCCTTCGAGATAAGGAGAGCTCAGGGCCAGACCGTCTGCAGCCATGGTTATGCCTCCAACTCAAATTGAATGGGGAGCCGCTTCAGGCCGGTCACGAACGTGCTTTCAATTCCAGCAGGCGCACCGTCCAATGAGACCGACTTCAGCCTTGGGATCAGTTTTTCCCAAAGCAGCTGCATCTCCATGCGCGCCAAGTGCAGCCCTAGGCACATATGCGCCCCATGCCCGAACGCGAGTTGTCTTGTCTCGCGATCAACTCTGAATTCGTTCGGAGCCTCGAACACATCCTCGTCTCGATTGGCGGAGGCATAACAAAGCATCAGCCAATCGCCTTTTTTGATCGTCCGGCCGCGTATCGTCACATCTTCTGAAGGGGAGCGCATAAAATTGCGGACCGGCGTGGTCCAGCGCACGCTCTCTTCGACAAAGCCTGGAATGAGGTCAGGCTGTTCTTTCAGCTTTTGCAGCAAGCCATCCTGCGTGGCGAGCGCCCACATCCCGCCAGAGGTCGAGGACGAGGTTGTGTCATGCCCCGCAGTGGCAACGATCACATAATATCCGAGCGCTTGTTCCGCTGTAATCGGAGCGCCATCAATTTCCGCCGTCGCAATCAGCGTCGCGAGATCATCTTTTGGCTCCACGCGACGGGCCTGGGAGAGATTATCAAAATAGGTCGCGAAATCCGCGATGACCGCCATGATCGCTTCTGCATACGCGGTCGGTGACAGACTGTTCATTGCCCTTTGCGAGTCTTCATCCAGGGGCGCGAAAATTTCTTGGGTCAGCGTCAGCATCATCGGGAAGTCTTGTTCCGGAACGCCCAAAATTTGCATCACGACTTCCAGCGGATAGTGGAGCGCGATATCGGCGGCAAAGTCGCATTGGCCGCCCGTGGCGACGAATTTCGACACCGTTTTGTCGGCGATGGCGCTAATCTCCACCCGCCTTTGTTTGAGGTTGGGCGGCATGAACCATTTTTGCGTCAGTCGTCGAAGCTGCATGTGCTCGGGCTCATCCAGTTGCACAAGCGTTTGGATCATCGATGGACGCCCCGTCACTTCGCGCTGTTTGGCATCGCTGGCTTGATCGATGAGAGTCGAACACCGATCGCCATAGGGAAAGAGCTTATTGTCCTTAGAGACTTCGATGACGTCATCATATTTGGTCACGACCCAAAACGGATCAACGCCTTCGAGATCGGCAATCCCTAAAGGCTTGTTCGCGCGCAGCCATTCATAGGAGTCAAACACTTCGCCAGTGGCATAGGCCTTTGGGGTGATGAGCGCTTGCGCAATGGACGGATCAATCTTGGGGTCGTCCGCCAGGTCCAATCCATCTGCCATTTTTTCTTCTCCCATTTTGATTTTTGCATTTAAACAAAATCTAACGATCGTTAGATTATTTGCAAGCCTGTTTCAGAATGGATATCGAGCCCCAATGGCGGACCAGCATGTCGCTTCAAAATCCGAACGGACAAAAGACCGGATCTTAGATGCCGCGGCGCGCACATTTCGAGAGGTCGGCTACACAGCCGCATCTCTAAGAGACATTGCCGAAGAGGCCGGAATGCAGGCCGGGAGCCTCTACTATCACTTTGAAAGCAAGGAGCAGCTTGCCGAGGAAGTTATGACGGTCGGGGTCGACGGCTCCTACGCGACCATTCTTTCGGCAATGGACGACCTCTCCGATACGGCGAGCACGCTCGACAAACTCGAGGCCGCATTTTCTGCGCACCTCTCCTACCTGCTCGATCAGTCGGACTATGCGGTCGCCATATTACGCATGCTTCATCAGACACCTAAGCCTCTGAGAGAGCGCATCCTCGTCCGCCAACGCACCTTCGGACAATTCTTCGGGCAGCTTCTCGAGCAGGCCCAAAAAGAAGAGGCGATTAAACCTGGATTAGATCTATCCTCGCTGAGAATGCTCGTCTTTGGAGCCATGAATTGGACGCCGGAATGGTATACGACGCCAGGTCTGTCTCCGGCGGAACTCGCGACTCAGTTGCGCCGAATGATTGAACGATAGGGGTGATTCTGCAGATCACAATTGGCGCGAATAAGCCGATATACCCCTATAAACACTACGATATTTGTTTAACTAATACCGATCATTGATTTTTTTCTATTCAGCCTCCAAGACAACAATCGTAACAGACGGATAGCGTTCGGGGCACACACACCCTATCTATGTCGCCTCCTCCAAGCGGGGGAACGATGACTGGCTTTGAATTGGCACGAGCCCCCAGACGCTTGGAATAGACATTAAACAACAAAGATGACCGGCGAATACGATGACAGATACCTCAAGCAACTCACGCCATACTGAAATACTCATCATCGGATCAGGCCCAGCGGGTTGGACCGCAGCCGTCTATGCGGCCCGCGCCATGCGCGACACGTTGGTCGTCGCTGGTTCGCAA
>JBCBDI010000158.1:0-5975 GCA_038529885.1 Pseudomonadota bacterium | reverse complement strand
TCCGGCTCTACCGCGAAATGTTTGACACTGAAGCTGAGGCTGCAGCCTTTGTTCGCGATGTGTGCAACATGGATTGGCATCTTTACCATGATCGCGGCGTTTCCATGGCGGACAATGCAAAACCTCTGATTGCACAATATCCGCAATATGAAGCGCAGATTCTGGCTTGGCGCGCCCGCTGGTTGGACATGTTCGAGGGCTATGTGCCGGGCATGCCCCCTTTGATGGCGCGCTTGGAAGAAAGACGCGTTCCAATGTTTGGGCTCTCGAACCTGCCGGCTGAGGTCGCGCAACAGACATTTGACGCTTTTCCGATGATCAAATTGCTCCGCGATGTGGTGGTCTCTGGCGAAGAGAAGGTCGTGAAGCCGGATCGCGAGATCTATGAGATCGCTCTGGCGCGCATGGGCAACCCTGATCCGGGGGATGTCCTCTTCACCGACGATCGCGAAAACAATTGCGAAGCGGCGGAACGGCTCGGCATCAAGGCGCATCATTTTACCGGCGCTGATGGCTTTGAGGCGCGCTTGGTCTCAGAAGGCCTCCTCTAAGATCGTCATGGACGCAACCGTCAATTCGGCCTAAATTGACCGCATCGACGCAACTGGCGATTTTGAAGTGGAGCACCACTGGGGAGCGTCGATCCTGATCCATCAGAGCCGTTCGCCTGGGCCATTCACCAAAAAGGAGATGGCCATGTCCGAATTATCGCCTCTATCTGTCGCGTTTCTCGTCTTTCCGAACGTCACGCAATTGGATCTCACAGGTCCTGCGCAAGTGCTCTCACGGCTCGGCAACACAACGCTGAATCTGGTGTGGAAAGACACCGAGCCGGTGCCCACCGATGCTGGGTTTCCTTTGCTGCCCACCGCAACCTTTGAAGAAATCGATCAGGTCGACATTCTTTGCGTTCCCGGCGGCTTCGGAACGGTGGACATCATGCAGGACGAGGCCGTCCTCGCTTGGTTGCGCAAAGTTGCTGAAAATGCGCAATGGGTGACCAGCGTGTGTACAGGCTCGCTGGTTCTGGGCGCGGCGGGCTTGCTCAAGGGCTATAAATCCGCCTGTCATTGGGCCTCAATTGATCAGTTGGAATTTTTCGGCGCTATACCGTTGCGCGAACGGATCGTTGAAGACCGCAATCGCTTTTCTGGCGGCGGCGTGACCTCGGGGATCGATTTTGCCCTGTCGCTTGCGGCGCGCATTCGCGGGGAAGAGTTCGCCCGCTTCATTCAGCTCAGCATTGAATATGATCCCAATCCGCCGTTCGATTCCGGGTCGCCAGACAAAGCGTCCCCTGAGCTCCTGGCGCGCTATCATAAGATGGTGGAAGCCGCGATGCCGGACCGCGAGGCCAAAGTGAAAGCGATCGCAAAAGCGCTCGGATTTTAGCCTCAATTCAGGTGCATACAGCGCTCCATCGTGATTTTTCTTGGCACGCTGAACTGAACCGCCCATAGTCTGACCCATGTTTAAATCTCTCGCCTTTGCTGGACTTCTGCTTGTGAGCAGCCCGGATTTTGGCCCATCGGACGAAATGTTCGAGGAGCTGAAAACCGCGCCCAGTGAAGAAGAAGCCAATGATATCGCCCTCGATATCTGGGCCTCTTGGATGCAGAGCGGATCCGACGCGGCAGATCTCATTATGGAACGGGCCATCCGCGCCCAATCATTCGGCGATCTCGATCACGCGCGGGCGATGTATGACCGGGTAATCGCCATCCAGCCAGGCTATGCCGAAGCGTGGAACCGCCGCGCGACGGTGTTTCTTGCCCAGGAAAACTACTCTGAAGCCTTGCGCGACGTGAATGAGGCGCTGCGCCTCGAGCCCCGTCACTTTGGAGCCTGGGGCGGTCTCGGCGCGGTTCTGGAGCGACTTGGCTCACAGAATGAAGCGATCAGCGCCTATGAAAAAGCGCTCGAAATCTATCCTCTCTTTCCTTCGGCGAAGCGCGGCATAAGTCGCATACGGCGCGAACAGGAAGGCCAGCCGGTGTGAAGATGCTAACAATTGGACTTGGGATCGTGGCCCTTCTGGGCCTCGCTCTTTGGGTGAACAGTGCGCTCTATGCGAGCCGGATCACGCAGCAGCACCCGGCCAGCGGCGACCTGATCGAGGTCAATGGCGCCGACGTGCATGTGCTCAAACAAGGCGAGGCGGGCCCAGTCGTCTTGATGATCCATGGCGCGTCGGCCAATGCCCGTGAGTTTACTTGGTCGCTGGCGCCGCTGCTCTCAGATTCGCACCGCGTGCTGATGATGGATCGCCCTGGCCACGGGCATTCTGAGCGTTTGAGCGGGGCCGAGCAGCTTGAGGTTCAAGCGGCTCAAGCGGCCGGCGTCTTGCGGTCTCTCGCGCCGAATGAAAAGGCCGTGATTGTTGGTCACAGCTTTGGCGGCGCGGTGTCTTTGCGCCTGGCTTTGGACCATCCTGACTTGGTCGATAGCCTGGTTTTGCTGGCGCCGGTCTCGCATGATTGGGGCGGGGGCGGCGAGGCCTGGTACAATAAGTATGCAAGCCATCCGCTCATCGGTCCGGCATTTACGCAATTGGTGCCAATCGTTGGGCCGGGTCAGGTGCGAAGCGGGATCACCAATGTCTTCTCGCCGAAACCTGCACCGGAGGGTTATTTTGAGAATTCAGGGATTGGTCTTCTGTTCCGACCGTCGAATTTTTCGTCTAATGCCAAGGATGTAAACGCATTACGAGGGCAATTGGCGGGCCAGCAAGATCGCTATGACGAGATCTCAGTACCGACTGTGGTCTTCTCCGGCGCGCTCGACACGGTGATCAGTCCGCAGCTGCATGTCGGCAAGCTCAAGCATCAGGTCGACGGGCTAGAGCTCGTCAAACTCGCCGATGGCGGGCACATGCCGCATCATGCGTTTGGCGCCGATGTCGCCGCTACAATTCGCCGCCTGAGTGTGGACTGAACGGCGTCAAAGCGGGCCCATGGGGGGCACTGGATGGGGGCAGAGTGGTGCGCCAATGGGAACTAGACCCGGGCAAGCCCGAGGCGATCATTGGCATCTTCTAGATCATCGCCCAGATTTTCGAGATACCAAGCGACGGTTTCGCGCAATCCGTCATCCAGTGAGTGTTTCGGGGTCCAGCCAAGATGGCGCTCGGCGCTGCTTGGATCGATCCCGTAGCGGCGGTCATGACCTTTGCGATCGGTGACGAATTCGAGTTGATCAGCATAGGGATGCGCGCTTGGTCGAAGCTCATCCAAGAGCGCGCAAATCGATTTGACGAGATCAAGATTGGTGCGCTCAGCGCGCGCGCCGAAGAGGAGCGTTGCTCCGGCCTCAGCGCCGCAAGCCCCGATCAAACCGCTGGCATGGTCTTCGACATAGAGCCAATCGCGAACATTTTGCCCGTCGCCATAGATCGGGATGGGCGCGCCGAGAATGGCTTTGCGGATCACGGTGGGAATGAGTTTTTCAGCATTCTGCCACGGTCCGTAATTATTGGTGCAATTGGTAACGACCGTGGGCAGGCCATAGGTCCGCTGCCAGGCGCGGGCGATGTGGTCGCTGGCGGCCTTACTCGCCGAATAGGGCGAAGAGGGCTTATAGCTGGTATGCTCATCAAACAGCGGGTCATCCGGGCCAAGATCGCCGAAGACTTCGTCGGTCGAGACATGCACAAAGCGGAACGAGTCCGGGCGGTCGGCGTCCTGCCAATGGGTGAGGGCGGCTTCGATCAGGCTAAACGTTCCGTCGACATTAGTGGTCATAAACGCGCTCGGCCCATCAATGGAGCGGTCGACATGGGTCTCAGCGGCAAGGTGAATGACCGCGTCCGGGCGGGCGGCTTTGAACAAGGCGGCGACGGCTTGTCGGTCGGTGATACAGGCATGCACATTCTCGACATTGCAATCGGCAATAGCGGCGGGATTTGCCGCATAAGTTTTATTATCAAGATTGAACACCTCATGCCCAGCGTCGCACAATTGGCGCACCACAGCTGATCCAATAAAGCCGTATCCCCCGGTTACGATATAGCGCATCAAATCTCCTATTCGCCGCTGCCTGCCAAACCTATCGAGGCCTGAATACATGCGACATAGCGATTGCACCAGCCGTTGCAACATTAACGCTATCAAAGCCCGCCGACATTGGGATTCTGACCGCTGTGGCGGCATGGATTAAGCGCTCCGGCAGGCCGGGGCCCTCGGCTCCGAGCATCACGGCAAGCTTGTCCGGGACGGGCAGGTCATAGAGCGACACAGCCTCCGCGCGCGGCGTCATCGCCCAGATTGTGTATCCGGCGGCTTTTAGAGTTTCGATCTGTTCGAGACCCGTCCCGCCATGATGATAAGGGAGCCAAAGACTGGTGCCCGAGGAGACGCGGATGGATTTGCGATAGAGCGGGTCGCAGGACCCGCTATCCAGGATCACGCCATCGGCGCCAAAAGCGGCAGCATTGCGGAACGCGGCACCGACATTGTCGTGATTTGAGATTTGGTTGAGGACGAGCAGGGTGCGTTTCTGAGCGTCACTGCGAATGCCGGGATGGCTGTATATGAGAGCCTCCAACCCGATCGCTTCCCCCTTTTTCGCACAGGCCAAGACGCCGCGATGAATGGGAAAGCCGACAATCTCATCCATCAGGCTTTGCGGAGCGGTATAGATCGGAACCTCGGGCGAGACCTTGCTCAAAAGATCTGCCAGAGGTTCAAGCCGTGTCTCGCAGAGGAACAAGCTCTCCACCTCAAACCGCGACCGGCTGAGCAGGATGTGCAGCGGCACTTTGCCTTCTACGATGAAGCGGCCATCCGCGCCGCCCGTCAGATCGCGCTCGCGCACGCTGACATAGGGAGCGATGCGGGGGTCGCTGACGTCCTTGATTCTTGTGACTTGTCCGGAAAACACGGTGATTGAATTCGCTTAAGCTTGCTCAGCACAAACAAATAGCCCTCATCCTGAGCGAAGTCGAAGGACGAGGGCGGTGGGAATTGGTTTGGCTTTCATCCTTCGACTTTGCTCAGGGTGAGTCCGATCACGCCTCAGAGGCCTAAACCCCCATTGGCAAGCCTTGCTCTTTGGCCATTTTTTGCATGGCCTTTTGCAGTTTCTCAAACGCGCGCACTTCGATTTGGCGGATGCGTTCGCGGCTGACATTGTAGACCTCTGACAACTCTTCAAGCGTCTTTGGTTCATCGGTCAGGCGGCGTTCCTGGAGGATGTGCTGTTCACGCTCTGACAAATCTGCCATTGCGGTCTGCAACAGTTCCATGCGGGCGTCGAATTCTTGCGTACGGGCAAACTCTTCAGCCTGGTTCGGCTCATCATCCTCGAGCCAATCCTGCCATTCCATATCGCCTTCGGCGCCCATCGGGGCGTTGAGAGAAGCGTCAGAGCCGCTCATGCGGCCATTCATGGAGATCACGTCTTTTTCCGAGACATTAAGCTTGTCAGCAATATGTTTGACCTGATCTGGCTTAAGCTGCGCATTATCCAGCGCATCAATCTCGCCTTTCATGCGGCGCAGATTAAAGAACAGCTTCTTCTGCGCGGCGGTCGTGCCGAGTTTGACGAGGCTCCAGCTGCGCAGGATATATTCCTGAATACTCGCCCGGATCCACCACATGGCATAGGTCGCCAGGCGAAAGCCCTTGTCTGGGTCGAATTTCTTTACCGATTGCATCAAGCCGACATTGCCTTCGGAGATCACCTCCGCCATTGGCAAGCCATAACCGCGATAGCCCATCGCGATCTTCGCCACGAGGCGCAGATGCGAGGTCACCATCTTTTCGGCGGCATCAGTGTCTTCATGCTCCTGCCAGCGTTTGGCGAGCATGAACTCCTCGTCCTTGCTGAGCATTGGAAACTTACGGATTTCTGAGAGGTAGCGGCTGAGGCCTTGTTCAGGGCTCAGAGTGAGCGCGCGGCTCGCTGTCGTGTTGGCCATAATGGTCCTCCTTTTCCCCTTCGCAGACCCTCAAGCGAGGCATCCGATCCAGTTCTAT
>JBCBDI010000157.1:0-6014 GCA_038529885.1 Pseudomonadota bacterium | reverse complement strand
AATTTGGGTTGTAATAATAACCGCCCGTGCGCGAAACGAAGCGCACTTTTGCGCCTCGCACCGTGACAATCCGTCGGTCAGGGCTGGCGCCAGGTCCGCCAACCGGTCCGGGCGGGTTTTCCCAATTGGTACCAGGGCCACCGACAGGGCCGGGCGGGTTATTATCGCGGTCATGCGCGCAAGCGGCAGGCACGACGGCGAGACATAGGGCTAAGACTGGGAGAAGGCTGCGTTTCATGAGAAGTCCTCAAATCTGTTCTGTTTGAGGTGAAACGCCTATCGCCCGCTCATCCGTCGCTCGCAGCTGATTTAGGTGTCGCAGTTCTGCGTTTTCGCCATCACGCCGAGTTGCTCCACGCGGCCGGTATCATTGGCGACGTTGAAATAGATATTGCCGTAATCGTAGGTCGTGCTGTCCGCTTTCGAGACCACACAATCGGGCACGCCAAACACCGCGCGTGTGGTGATTTGCTCGGCTCCCGTGGCGATGCCTTCAGCCGTCCGGAACCGGCTATCCTGCACGATAATCCAATAGACCTCGTCATGCGCGCCGACGGTGAGGCCATCGAAGACATAGGTGGTTGCCGCTGTCCCCTGCATCGGGATGGTCTTGCGCGGCACGCCCTTCAAAGCGAGCAATTGATTGAGCGGCATGCCAATCTCAACGTCGCCAACGCGTTCGCCGGGAACGATTTGATTGTCATTCAAGGTGAGGGGGGTGGTCGAGCAAGCGCACAACGCGCCAAGGCCCGCCATCATCGAAACAGCTTTTACAGGGGTCATTCTACAAAGATCTCTACTGGCCGCCCCCGCAGCGCTTCGAGCGCTAATACACGGGAAAGACACAGCTTTGTCGAGACGCCGCTGTGTGAACTCTCTGTCAGGTTTGCGCTGTTTAGGCCGGAACTGGCGGCGTGGCATCGCCCCAAACGATGAAATGCGGATTGTCATATCCGCGCGCTTTCTTGCCATAGAGAAGCGGGCGACCATCTTCTTCGGTCACGCGTGCACCCGCCGCTTCAGCGACCGCTTGGCCGGCAGCTGTGTCCCATTCCATGGTACGACCAAGGCGCGGATACAGGTCGGCTTCTCCGGCCGCGATGAGGCAGAATTTCAGCGAAGATCCAGCTGAAATAATATCGGCGATGGGCTGGGTCTCCAGAAAAGCATTGGTCTCATCGCTGCGATGGGACTTTGACGCGATGGCGGTCAGGCCTGCTTCGGGCGCGGGCCGGATGCTCAGTTTCTGACGCTCTGTCTCGCCGGGCAGCGCACCGCCTGGCTCTGCAGTGGCTTGCCAGGCTGAGAAGCGCGTGTCGGCGACGAAGAGCCGCTTCAAAGCTGGGGCATAGACCACCCCCATGACCGGCACGCCGTTCTCGATAATGCCAATATTGACGGTGAACTCGCCGCGCTTGTTGATGAACTCTTTGGTGCCATCGAGGGGATCCACCAGGGCGAACCGGTTGCCATGTTGGGGAATATTACCGGCAGCGACGGATTCCTCGGCGATCACCGGAAGGTCGGGATCAGCTTCGGCCAAGGCGGCGAGGATAAGCGCTTCGGCTTTCTCGTCTGCTTCGGTGACCGGTGAGCTGTCATCCTTGCGGTCGACGGCAAAATCGGTGGCGTAAACTTGCATAATCAATTCGCCAGCATCGAGCGCGATGCGGGCGAGCGTGTCACCTGTGAGGGTCATGAAACCTGTCTTTCCTGAACGGGGGCATAGATCGGATCGGCTGCGAGAATCCGTTGAATCGTGTTGAGCGCATCAAAAGCGTCTTGGCTGGTGCCAACTGCCGGATTTGCCGGCGTGGCGATGCGGGCAAGGAAGTGGTCGAGCGCTGTTTTAACGCCGTCACTGTCTTCAAACTGGTCAACCGTCTCATGCTGCGCGCCAGAGCCATCGGGGCGGGCATGGACCAAGATTTCGGTGCCGAACCCATATTGCTCGCTGTTCAGACCTTCGAGCCAGAGATAGCCGCGCTCAAAGCCAAGCTCCAATCGGAAGGTCGGGCGCCACTGTGTGGATGAGGCGTGCAGGGTTGCAAGCACACCTGAATGGGTGCGCAGGCTGGCAATAACATTGGTCTCGCTGCCGGGCTCGGCGGTGCGTTGCAAATCGGCAAAGCCGGTCACGTCTTGGAACGGGCCAGCGAAAAGCTGCATTAAATCAATCATTTGCGCGGCAGGCCCGAACATAAGCTGCTCGCCTTCGGGCGTACCGGAGAGACCGCAAACCCCGCGCATGGTCAGCAATTGACCATACTCGCCAGACTCGGCTTTCGACATTGCGGCGGTGACCGAGGCGTGGTGGCGCACATTCAATCCAAACTGGAGAATGGCCGGGGCTGATTGTTGCTCCGCCCGTCGAATAGCGACCATTTCTTCAACTGTGTTGGGGGCCGCAAATGGCGTGTAAACTGGCCAACCGGCTTGCAAAGCAAAGCCAATCCATTCGGGCAATTCGCTGCGACTGCCAGCAATGATCGCGGCGTCGATGGCCTTGAGATCAACTGCCCGCGACAAGGCTTCTCGGCCTTCAGCGAGCGATTCAATATCCATTGCATAGACCGCAATTCGCCCTTGATCGCTAAGCGCATTGAGGGCGTTGCGATGATCGATATCGAGGGAATTGGCGCCGATCACTGCGATGCGAATCTCTGACATACTCAACCGGCTCCCGTGCGAGAAAAAGCGATAACGGGTTGCTCTCTCACCTACAAGATGCGCAGCGCTGCAGCCTGCGATTTTGAAAGATTATGCCAGACTATGGCGCAAGTGCGCGCAAGAGACGCTCGGCTTGCTCTTTGCAGAAGGCTTCTGGCAGAGGCGCGCGCATAATCATCACACGCGACCAAAGCTGACCGGTCAGCAAATCCACAGACTCATCCAGGTCAAAATCGCGGCGAATGACTTTCTTCGCAGCAATTTCAGCGAGCACCAGCCGGAGCGGGGCGCGAACGTTTTCTTTCATCCACGCGCGCCAGGTCTCGCCAGCGTCTTTATCATCGCTTGCCGCAATCATGGCGGTGCGCAAGACCGCATGGCCAGAGCCGTGACGGGTCACTTCTTCTAGCGGTTGCAGCAAGGCAGAAATGCGCTCGGTCGGGTCGCGCCCGAGTTTTGAGCGCTGTGGGACCAATTCCAAAGCCGCTTCGATGCACATATTCCCAATCGCGGGCCACCACCGATAAATCGTCTGCTTTGAGGCTTTGGCCTTACGGGAGACCTTATCGACGCTAAACTTGCGCCAGCCATTCTCCGCCATTTCTTCGCGGGTCGCTTGTAAGATGGCAGCGCGGGACTCTTCGCTGCTGCGTTGGCTCTTCTTTGGCTTTGTTTTGGTTTCCGTCATGACTTCGCTGTCGTTAAATATACTACAGGTCCCGTTAGCACGGAACGATCCGTTTGTCCTAGTCGTGTTACATGAAATTTACGCAGGTTCAATGACGTAATTTTCGAACCCAGATCGCGAGAAGCCAGGCGTTTCAAAATGGAACACGTTCGCCAACACATCCGGCACTCGATAAAAAATCGATTTTGCTCCGAAAAGGATAGGCACACGCAATAGGTGTCCTATATAGCGGGCGGAATACCACATCCTTTTATGCATTGGGGCCGTTATGGACGTTGCAATTTCGACCCTTCTCTCTCCGATTATCCTGTTCTTCGCGCTCGGCATGGTGGCGGCGCTGTTACGGTCGCAAATGAGCGTGCCGGAAGCGATCGCCAAAGGCATGGCCATCTATTTGATGATGGCGATTGGCCTCAAAGGCGGGGTCGAGATGTCGAAAAACCCACTGACGGTCGAAGTCTTATTGGTTTTATTGGCGGGCATTGTCTTATCCTTCTTGATCCCGATGATTGCCTTCATCTTCTTGCGGATCAGCACCAAGCTCGACCGGATCGATGCGGCGGCGACAGCCGCGCACTATGGGTCCATCTCTATCGTGACGTTTGTTGCCGCAACCGAAGCTGTGCGCTTGTCAGGCCTCGATAGCGGTGGCCACCTCGTTGCGGTGGCAGCGCTCATGGAGACGCCCGCCATCATCACCGCACTCTTCCTGGCGTCTCGCGGTCCCGGCCGCTCAGCTGCGCCAGTGGCAGGATCCGAGCAGGGCGAGCTTGTCCGAGAAGTGTTCTTGAACGCATCGATTGTGGTTCTGGTCGGCGCGCTCGTCATTGGCTGGATTGCGGGCGAAGAGGGGACGGCAACCGTGCAACCTTTCTTTGTGGATCTGTTCCAAGGCGTCTTGTGCCTCTTCCTGCTCGATATGGGGCTTTCAGCTGGGCGGGGGCTGCGTCAGGGGTGGCGACAGCTCAGCGTGATGACCGTTGGGTTCGGGCTCTACATGCCGCTGATTTCTGCTGCGATTGCGGCAGGATTTGCCTTCTTACTCGGCATGCCGCCTGGAGACGCGGCCTTGCTGATCACGCTTACAGCGTCAGCATCGTATATCGCTGTTCCGGCAGCGATGCGTTTGGCGCTGCCGGAAGCGAAACCCTCCATCTACTTGACGCTGTCGCTCGGCGTGACATTTCCGTTTAACGTTACGCTTGGCATCCCGATCTATATCTATCTGGCGCTGCTGATTAACGGACAGGGGTAAGCCATGACCAAGTATCTTCGCATTGAATTGATCATTGAGCGCATGGCGCACAAACGCGCTTGCCGCGTTCTCGAAGCGGCCGGTATGACCGGCTATACGGTGCTGCCCGCGATGGCTGGATATGGCGGTTCAAAACGCTGGAGCCGTGACACGGACCTGTCGGCCAGCGGCGATATGGTGGTGATTATTTCCATCGGTGACGAAGCCAAAGTGCGCGAGACCATGGATGAGATCGGCAACATCCTCGGCTCGCACATTGGCGTTGTCACACTAAGCGAAGTCGAAGTGCTCCGGCCTGGACGTTTCTAGTCGTCCGCGCGTTCGACCGCTTGGCTGATCAGTTCGCGGGCTTTTTCGACACCTGACCAGCCTTCAACTTGGCTCCACTTGCCTTGCTCAAGGTCCTTATAGTGGGTGAAGAAGTGCGTGATTTTCTGCACCAGAATGTCGGGAAGATCGTGATAGGTCGCGATCTTATCATAATAAGCGGTCAGCTTTGGATGCGGCACAGCCAGGATTTTCTCATCCGGGCCTTTGTCATCGGTCATCATCAAGACGCCAACCGGGCGGGCGCGCACGACGCTGCCTGGGACCAAGGGACGATTGCCGACGACCATGACGTCAATCGGGTCACCATCGAGGCTCAGCGTATGCGGTACAAATCCATAATTACAGGGATAACGCATCTCGGTGTAGAGATAGCGGTCGACAAACATCGCACCGGAGGCTTTGTCGATCTCATATTTGATCGGGTCGCCGCCCAGAGGCACTTCGACGATGACATTGATGTCGTCTGGTGGATTTTGGCCGGCGATAATTTTCGAAATATCCATGGGAGGAAGCCTTGTAAAATGCTCTTGCGCGCTGCCCGTGCAGGATCGCGGCCAAGACGTCAACGGGGCATTCTGACCAAAATCTACAGAGGCCCTATCGACGGGCGATTTTAACGCGCCTCCAAGCGCTTCGAGGCGCAATCACCCAAATTTTAAGCACGGCGCTTGGCGCGAGGGCGCTCAATTAACAAAGGCGTAATTGAAGCTGATCGAGATCCGCGCCTCTTCGGATTGGCTCGCCATCACTTCATGCCGTAGCCAGCTTTCCCACATCAGGACATCGCCAGCTTTCGGGGACACATAATGAAACCGCTGATAGGAGGGCGGGGCGCCGTCTTTCAGCGGCGGGGCCGCCATCAGCATGGGTAGGCGCGGGTCTTCAAATTTGATCCGTCCGGCGCCCTCCGGCATGGCGATGTAACAAGTGCCTGAGATCACGCTATTGGGATGGATGTGACCTGAATGGTGGCCGCCTTCGCCGAGAATATTGATCCACAGACTGTCACATCGCAGCTTGCCGGACCCAAGGTCCCAATGCTGCGCCTCCGCAAACGCCTGAGCATGTTCG
>JBCBDI010000156.1:0-6030 GCA_038529885.1 Pseudomonadota bacterium | reverse complement strand
CCAAGGTCGGCTTCGCGAAGGATCGCTGCGAGTTCGCGGACGATGCCGGCGTCGAGTTTTGTCTTGCTTGTGGACATGGGGGAGTAGCTCCTCAGTCTTTTATCTTTTGGAGGGCGGCGTGTAATGCCATCAAATAACCAGGTGCGCCAAATCCTGCAATGGAGGCAGTGGCGCAAGGGGCAACATAATTTGTGCTGCGAAAGTCTTCACGGGCAGCTGGGTTTGACAAATGAACTTCGACAATCATCGCTTCACAAGCGCGAAGCGCATCGTGCAGGGCGATGGATGTGTGGGTATAGGCCCCAGCATTGAGAATCAAAATGTCGGCGGCTTTTGACGCCTCTTGAACCCAATCTACCAATTCGCCTTCTGAATTGGTCTGGCGAAAGCTTATATTTGCGTCCGGGGCAGCCGCTTTCATTTGCTGGTGGATATCGTCCAGCGTGGCGCTGCCATAAATCTCAGGCTCACGTGTGCCGAGCAGGTTGAGATTTGGTCCGTTGAGAACAAATATCTGTTGCGTCATTGTCACACGCTCTTGCGGTGGATCGGTAAGCTTGGCAAGTCTATTTCAGCGTTAGGAGCAGGTCAGATGCGGATATTTTTGAACGGGGAAAGCCAAGACGTGGCAGACGGAATGAGCCTTGAGGCTCTGGTCTTGTCACTGGGCAGCGACCCGCGGGGAATCGCGATTGAGCGAAACCTGGAAATTGTCCCAAAAGCTGAGCATGCAAACACGCTCCTCGAAGAAGGCGACCGTCTGGAAGTCGTGCAATTTGTCGGTGGCGGCTGATCTGGCGTTTTGAGCCTTAGGACCGGCAGGTTCCATCCATCTCAGCAATCCAGGCGCGAATGAGAGCGGCGCCTTCTGTGTGCTGCAGCGCTCGGCCTAGCTCCGGCATCATGGACCCGGGATCGGTTGATTCCATTCGATATTGCAGGATCGACTCATGCGGCGCGCCCGGAACGATGCTGAACGCGCGGCCTCCGGTGCCAGAGCCCGCCGCGATCGGCAGTTTGCAGACCCCGAGCGCAGGACCCAAGGCAGCGTCCATGGTCAGGTCCAAGCCTGACGTGTCGGCCGGACCCACCGGGTTATGGCAGTGTGAGCAATTGATATCGAGATAGGAACGCGCGCGGAGGTCCAGGGGCGTTTCGGGATCGGTCCAATCAGCATTCTGCGCAATCTCAGAGAGTGGGGCGAGGCCTGCAAGGAGACCGCTCGCCTCCATATGGACGAGCTGATTGATTGCCTCTCCCTCATGAACATAGGACTTGTTCAAGTGACGCGGACGCACACCAAGAGGAACAAGCTCGCGGGTTGTATTGTTTGGGGCGTGGCAACCCGCGCACTGATTGATGTTCGGGACGATATAGACAAAGTCCTCTGTTTCGCCGGTCTCATCGACGAGGCTTAGCGCTTTGGCGGCACCGATTTTGGTCAGACGTGCATCGCTCTGATCGTCAGTCCAGACATAGGACACCGCTTCCCAGCCAGCCTCGCGGCGGACAAGCAACCGCGTTTCCAGAAGCCGAACGGTTTCGAGATCGCGTAGCTGCGGATTGATCTCACCGCTCGGGTCGTCTTGCTTGGCAATCCGATCTGACCCTGCCGTCACGCGCGGATAGTAAAAGGTTTTGCTGATCACGGTTCCGACGGGCAGATTGAGATGCTCGGCCTCGCGATACGTCGCTGGCGTTGCGCCCGTTGGAACCCAGATGGTCCTAAGCTTATGGGCATAGTCGGTGAAGAGCGGCGTGTTGAGGTCGTAGGAAACGACCCCGTCGCTTAAGACGAGCGTCCCGCCCGAGACGTCAAAAACGCCCCATTCGTTCAGAAGAGGAGGATTGTCTTCGGCATGAAACGTCGCCTGCACGCGGCTGTCAGAGCAGGCCGACACCGCCGCCGCAATGAAGGCGAGCCAAATCAGTTTCAGTGCCTGCGCCATACGCGAATGCGCCCCTTATGACGCCCGATCAAGCGTGATTTCAGGCAGCTTGTCGAGCGTGCAGGCGAAGGGTGCCATATCTGTTGACGGCTCAGTGAACCCGCTCGGACCGTTCGCGTTTAGAATGCCGACCTCGCCATTATCGATGCAGATTTTGAGGGCGTCTGGCATTGCGCCATCCACGAGCTTGGCTTCATCCGCAAACCCGTCCCAAATGATATCGGGCAGGCGGCCCTCGTCTGAGAACATCAAGGACAGTGCTAGCGCTAATTCCGGCGTATCGGGTGCGTTGCCGCCACCCGAGAATGTATTATCATAGATGAAGATCCCCTCTGGGTAGGGATCGAACGTGTCGGCGGCAGAAATGTCCTGATAGCCGGTCGTGAACAGGCTCGAGATAATGATATTGCCGGTTTGATTGTCCGAGATCACATTGTCGAAAATCTCGACATTGTCGTTTGAGTTGACGATCACGCCGGTGCCGGCCGGTACGCTCGCGACCGGTGTGCCGGGGTGACCGAAATTCTCGGTATTATTGGCGAAGACCTGATTGTCGAAAACCCGCACCGCGCCGCCGACTTGCTGAAGCTGTGGCATGTTAAAGACCAGAATGCCGCCAGTATTATTGGTGGCGATATTGTCATAGACATCGGCATTGACGGTGTTTTCAACCTCGATGCCCGCAACATTGTATTCGGCGCGATTGCCGCGAATGATCACGTCTTTCGATTGGCCAATGTAAAGACCCGCATCCGACGCGCCGATGGTGACAGTGTCTTCGACGAGCACATTGGTGGTTTGAACCGGATAGATGCCATACGCGCCGTTCTCGGTGCTCGGGCCTCCGGTCCACTCGGCGCGGATGCGGCGGATGGTGATATTGTCGCCTTCATTCACCTTCAGGCCGTCGCCTTTGGCGTCTTCAATGGCGAGATCTTCAATCGTGAAGTCGCTGGCAGTGACCAGGAGCCCTTCTGCGCCAGCAATCTGATTGGCAAAACTAAGCACTGTCTTGTCCATGCCCTGACCGCGAATAGTCACGCCATCAACGGTTAGGCTGAGACCGCGATCGAAGGAGAACGTCCCTTCGGGCAGCTCAATCACATCGCCCGGTTCTGCTTCGATAAGCTGCGCCATGATGGCGTCTTCTGGGCTCATCGCCTCAGACGTGTCGGTTTCAATTTCTGTGGCGGGGGTGCAGGCGGCAAGCGCGCATCCGGCAACGCCGATAAGTAGTCTTTGATAACGCACAATCTTCCTCCCAAGACTTGTCGTTGGCAAAGCCTATCATGACAGTCTTGGAAGTCGAATGCCTGTCGCCGCGAGATGCTACTCGGACTTTGTCTTGAGGGTGACGATTTCTTCGGCGATCGTGGGGTGAACCGCGCATGTCTCGTCGAATTGCTGTTTGGTCGCGCCCATCTTGATCGCGATGCCGAGCATTTGGATCATCTCGCCCGCATCTGGGGAGACGATATGCGCCCCGACCACGACTTGGTCTTCCTGGCGGACAATCACTTTCATAAAGACCCGCTCTGATTTGCCATTCAGCATATTCTTCATCGGGCGGAACTTGGTCTTATAGATATCGACCGCGCCATACTTTTTGCGCGCTTCATGCTCTGCGAGACCGACGGTGCCGACTTCGGGTTGGGTGAAGACGGCGGTGGCGATCTTGTCATGATCGAAGGTGCGTGGATTGCCGCCAAATTCTGTGTCAGCAAACGCATGCCCTTCACGGATCGCGACAGGGGTGAGCTCGGCGCGGCGGGTAACATCGCCCACGGCCCAGATATTATCGACATTGGTTTTGGAATAGGCGTCGACCACAATCTCGTGCCGATCCCCGGTTTGGACGCCAGCCGCCTCAAGCCCGAGCCCGTCAATGTGAGGACGCCGCCCGACGGCCATCATGATCACATCAGCATCAAGCGTCATGCCATTGGTAAGCTTGAGATGTAGCGGCGTATCGGCATTGTTCGTCTTTTCGATCGACTCAAAGACGGTGCTGGTGATCACGCGAACGCCTGCTTCTTTGAGGCCTTCATGCACCGTCGTGCGCACATCCATATCGAAGCCGTTGAGAACCGTATCGCCGCGATAGACAAGACACGTCTCCACGCCGAGCCCGGCGAAAACATGCGCAAACTCGCAAGCAATGTATCCGCCGCCTGCAATGACGATATGCTTGGGCAATTCGGTGAGTTGGAAGACGCCGTCTGAGGTGATGGTGTGCTCGACGCCCGGGAGCTCTTCGGCGGAAGGACGCCAAGGCGAGCCGCCGACGGCGATCAAGATTTTGTCTGCGGTGATGGTCTTGCCGCTCTTGGTCAGTTTAAGCGTATGTGCGTCAACAAACTCGGCGCGCTCTTCAAACACATCGACACCCGCATTGACCTGTCCACTCATATAGAGGCCGGAGAGCCGATCGACTTCCGCGTGCAGATTGGCCATGAAGCCTGGGAAATCGAATTCGCCGACTTTGACGTCCCATCCATAGGCTTTGGCTTCTTCAAGCTTGCGGCCATAATCGCTCGCATAGACCATGAACTTTTTCGGCACGCAGCCGCGAATGACACAGGTGCCGCCCATCCGGTACTCTTCGGCCAGGCCGACTTTTGCGCCATGGCCCGCCGAAATCCGCGCCGCGCGCACCCCGCCAGAACCGCCACCAATGACAAACAAATCATAGTCATAAGAATGATCGGGCATAGTCGGGCTCTTTCTATTTGGTCAGTCCGTGATGCAACAGGCGCATAGTGGAATAAAACACAACGTCAAAGTCTATTTTCCACGGAATTATCTCGATGCGCGCGGATATTGGGAAGAATGCCCACCAGATCAATGGGTGGACCGCTTTGAGTGAAAGCGTACACGCAATCGTGTAATAGAAAGCGCGGCCGAGGGTTTGCCTCAGCCGCGCGATTGGGTGTTTGAGTTGGGCGCGCTAGTTGGCGAACGCCATGTCGACTGAGCGCGCAACCGGCTTCAAGAAATATTCCGCAATCGAACGCCGCCGCGTGACGATCTCAGCCGAGACGGTCATTCCCGTGGCGAGTTGGCCGACATAGCGACCGCTTCCGATCGACGGCTCTTCGAAGCTCACACGGGCGAGGAAATAGACCATGCCGGTCTTCTCATCGACAAAGGTGCCAGGTGACACAAAGGTGATCTCGCCCTGGGCCTTGCCGAACCGGTTTGGGTCATAGGTCGAAACGACGAGCTCGGTTTCCTGACCGACATAGATATTGCCAATATCCTGCGGTTGGATTTGGACCTCAGCGATCAAAGGCGCATCATTTGGCAAAATGTCGAAGATCACTTCGCCGCGTCCGACCACAGCGCCTTTGCCAGCGACGTGGATCTTCTTCACCTGACCATCCGCAGGTGCGGTGACGGTCATATTGTCAGCGATGAAGTTCAGCGACTGAAGCGGTTCCTGAAGTTCTGCGAGACGCGCGGCAATGTCGGCCCGCTGGGTCGAGGCGTCGCGTTGGAAGCCCGCACGCCCCTTTTGCAATTCAGATTGCAAGCGGGAGATGTCAGCAAGAGCCCGCTGCTGCCTAGACTTGGCTTCGCTTAAGGCTTCTTCGGCGCGCAACAGATTTGATTGGGCGTCAAGGAATTGCAGGCGCGATGCGAACTCATCGGCATAAAGCGCTTCTTGGATTTCGAACTGCTCACGTGCGGCGCTCACTTGCTTCTCTTGAGAGGCGATATTCGCCTGGGCGGCATCGCGTTCCGCGGAGGCGCTGCGCAGTTGCTGAGACAGGGTCGACTGAGCGGCGCGCTGTTCGGCGAGCGATTGCGTATAGAGGGTTCGCTCCTCATCCACGAGGTCTTGCCACTTGCTGTCGAACTTCCCGAAATCGGGCTCGCGGTTTTCGATCACGGCGTCCAAGCGCTCGGCGGAGATTTCGAGGGCCACACTCTGAGCGACAAGCTGTTGTAACTCACCGCGCGCCGTTTCCGGACGTAGCTTTAAAAGCGGGTCGCCCGCTTTGACGGATTGGCCTTCTTCGACGAAGACCGTCTCGACAATCCCGCCTTCAATATGAGCGAGCTCATAGAGCGGCGCGCT
>JBCBDI010000155.1:0-6061 GCA_038529885.1 Pseudomonadota bacterium | reverse complement strand
CTCGTCCGGGAATTTGATGAAGTGGAAGAAGCAGCGGCGCAGGAACGCGTCTGGCAGTTCTTTTTCATTGTTCGAGGTGATGATCACGATCGGGCGCTGTTTCGCTTTCACCGTTTCATCGGTCTCGTAGACGTAGAATTCCATTCGATCGAGTTCTTGCAGAAGATCGTTCGGGAATTCGATGTCAGCTTTGTCGATCTCGTCAATCAAAAGGATCGGACGCTTTTTCGCCGTGAACGCTTCCCAGAGTTTGCCCTTCTTGATGTAGTTTTTCACATCCTTGGCGCGCTCTTCCCCCATTTGGCCATCGCGCAGACGGGAGACAGCATCATACTCGTAAAGGCCCTGCGCCGCCTTCGTGGTGGACTTGATGTGCCACTCGATCAGCTCGCAATCTAGAGCTTTGGCAACTTCAATGGCGAGGACGGTTTTACCAGTGCCGGGTTCCCCTTTGATGAGCAGCGGGCGCTCCAATTGAATTGCGGCATTGACGGCGACCCGCAGGTCATCAGTGGCGACATAATTCTCGGTGCCTTCAAAGCGCATGTGGGAGTCCTCGGGAGTAAGCTTTACGTTTACGGTAAGGATAAGGTGTGCGGGCGCAGAAGCAAGGTCTGACGTGAGGAGAGGGTCGAATCAATATTCTGTCGAGAATGTCAGAAATTCAGCGCTGCTAAATCGCTGACTCTACAGGATTTCCTCATAAACCTAACGAATTTGAAAGTCTGCGTTAACCAATTGCGGCTTATCCTCATGTGTCATTTGAGGAGTGGTGCATGCCGCTGAAACTGTCGCTCAAGCCGAAAGAGGCCGTCGTCGTGAACGGCGCGGTGCTGCGCAATGGCGACAGACGCGGGACCATGCTGCTGCAAAATCAAGCCCGGGTCCTGCGCCAGAAAGATGTGCTCGACCCTGAAGCAACGCAAACGCCTACAGAGCATCTCTATTTCGCAGTGATGCAAATGTATCTGACCGGTGAGACCGAAGGCGCGCTCTATGATCAAGCCGTGACAGCGATTGCGGCCGCCATAGGCGAAACCCAGGATGGAGAGGTGCGCGAGCGCTTTATCGAGATATCGGCTGCCTGCGCAGCTGGCGAGACCTATCAGGCACTAACCCGTTGCCGGAAATTGCTAAAGGCGGCGGAGGCTGGAAATGGCTGAAAGATCGAACATGATTGAACAGCTCAACCCCGAAGAAACTGTGTCTCTGGAAGAGGCGATCTCGCAGATTGAATCTGGCGAGGCGAGCGAGACGATTACCGTCGATATCGGCCATGATCGGCTGGTGCGCGCGGACGGAGCGCAAGGGCTACAAGGCTTGCTGCAGCGCCTGCGCGGACACCGTATGGTCCTGGCCCTGTCATCCGGTGAGGCGACTTCAAGCGTTGTTGCCATGCGATCCGGCAGACCCGAATTGCATCCCGATGTGGCAGAGATCCTCGACGCGCTGAAAGATCAAGGATAAGGGGCCACCTCACTTTAGATTGAGGGAGCCGTAGGCCATGTCCGGCGAATTCATTGCTATTTTTACTGCGTCTTTCGTGACGTTCTTCGTATTGATTGATGCGCTTGGTGTTGCACCTGTGTTTGCGTCGCTGACGGCGCGCGGGCCTGCGAGCTATCGCCGGTCAATGGCGATCCGCTCGGTGCTGGTCGGCACGCTGATCATTTTCGGCTTTGCCTTCTTCGGCGCCTGGTTGCTCGACAAGCTGCACATTACGATTGATGCATTCCGGGCGGCTGGCGGCATTTTGCTGTTCATAATCGCGCTCGACATGGTGTTTGAGAAACGCACAGAGCGCCGCGAGAACCGGGCCGAATCTATCCTCGCCGATACGGACGACACGCCAGAGCACCTCGATGATGTCTCAGTCTTCCCACTCGGCATTCCGATGCTGGCCGGACCCGGCTCAATCGCCACGGCGATGCTCTACATGTCGCAACACGCAACCTGGATCGGCAAAGGCGCAGTCCTCAGCGCGATCGCTGCGAACATGCTGATCTGCCTGGTTGTCTTCCTCGCCGCTGGACCCTTGGTCAAAGCGATGGGCGAAAGCATTGCCGGTGCGATCACCCGGATTTTCGGCGTCATCCTAGCCGCGCTTTCGGTTCAGCTCTTGATTGACGGCATCAAAGGCGCGTTTGGGATTTAGCGCAGGCGTATCGCTTCGGCCTGTGTGAGGGCCGAGAGTGTGGTCCATATCAGGGCCATGCCAAGCGCCATCAGTCCCATCACTTGGAAGACCAAGAGACGGCTCCATTTGACGCCGATCTGCGCAAGGCCAAGAACTTCAGGCCCCATTTCGCGCGCCAGCGCCACAGAACGATGACCGCCAGATTCCGATAGGAGCAGCGCCCGGCGCATGTCCTCAGGCGTGGTTGCCTGCTCAACAAGCGTGATCGCGCCTGAGGAACTGGTGAGCTCGGCGATCCGAGCGATGATCATCATATCTCTCGCCAGGCGTTCGCGGGCTTCCGGCTGGAGCGCGGCGCGATAGGCATCGAGCACTTGGACAGATCGCGCCTGCGTAGTCATGACGGGTTCAAACGCTGTGGTGAGCTCGGCCCGCAAAATCTCTTCCGGCAGCGCGTCTTCAACCCGGCTATTGAGGTAGCCTGTGAAGCGATCATTCAACCGGCCCGCGCGATGGGCGGCGCGCATAATCGAGGCCGCCTCAAACATGGCGCGCGATTCCGGGTCAGGGTCATCTTGGGTGAGTAGCCCCAGCGCCCGCAGTCGCAATTGTAGACTGTCGACCTGTTCTCCAACGAGCCAGCGCTGCGACCGGCGGGTGAGGTCGGCCGGATCTCCAAGCAGGAAAAAGGACCGCTGCCCCGCAAACGGTTCGTCTAAGGGCGCAAGCTGCACCGTGTTCCCGACCGCGCGCGGCGTGTCGGGCAGGGCGTCTTCGGTCTCGTTGTCTGCGTCTGTCTCAGTCGCGGATTCGGTCTCTGAAGCGTCTTCAATGGGCTCAGCATCTGGATCTTCTGGAACCGGCGGCGGCGCGATGGAGCGTTGATAGCTTGCCCGCAACTCTTCGGGCAGGAAGAGCAGGGCGGCGCGCGCCAATCTTTGGTCGCGGCTTCCTGATTGTTCGGCATCAGCGGCGGCCAGAACCGCAGCCGAGTCTTGCCGGTTCAGCATCAAGGGCGCGGCCAGCAAATAGCCTCGCGCGGCAGAAAAATCGCGTTCGTTCAGCGTCAGTTCAATCCGGCTCGCCCAATGTCGACGTTCTTCTCCAAGCGGTGCTGTCAGCTTGCGAAATTCCGAATCAATCTCCTGGCGCGTTTCAGTGCGGGCTTCGAGACTGAGCGGGTCGGTTGCGATGTCGGACGTGTAGGCGGCCACAACAATCCGTGCCGCGAAGATGGGAATGAGTAGGATGAGACTGTTAAACAGCAGCGATTGCCGCCAGGTCGACGGACGTTCTACTTCGCGCTGTCGCCACCGGGACGTCATCTACTCGGCCGCATCCTGTTTGTTAAGTACGCAGAGTGCCTCCCCCTTTAGCGCACAGAGGGGTGGTTTAAATCAAGTCTTCGTTACTCAACAAACTGCAAAAGACCTGCAATCGCCCCGCCGCCGCCGCAATTTACTGCGACCTGCAGGATGGATTGGTCTGATTATTGCGATTGCGTATCTATTCGGTCCGCAGTATAGGGCCCGCAAACTCGGTAGAGGATTTTGATTCCATGGCTGACTTTGATCTCAACGGTTATAAACCAACTGATAAAGAAGAGTTCATGAACGCGAAGCAGAAGGCGTATTTCCGCCAGAAGCTTGAGAATTGGAAAGATGAGATTTTAGACGGGGCGAAAGTCACGATCGGAAATCTGCGCGCTGAGTCCTCCAATCATCCTGATCTTGTGGATCGTGCATCTGCTGAGAGCGACAAAGCGCTTGAGCTGCGCACCCGTGACCGTCAGCGCAAGTTGATCTCCAAAATTGATGCAGCCATTCGCCGGATCGATGAAGGCACTTACGGCTATTGCGATGATACAGGCGAACCGATCGGTCTTCGCCGTCTTGAAGCCCGCCCAACGGCGACCCTCAGCCTCGAAGCGCAAGAACGTCATGAGCGCAATGAGCGCGTTGTGCGCGACGACTAGTCCAACCGATTCTCGCCGGACGGACTCCAAAATCCTAACGCTTCATTAACCGTGTTGACGCACTGATCATAATTCCAATTGGTGACGAGTGCAGAATGCGAGACGGTCCCGACTCTAACGCAAAGGCGAACTGGCTGATGGATGCCAGAATTAGATCGGCTGACGATTTGGTCGTGGACGATCCCCCCTTGCCGTCTAAACGCAATGTTCTGAGCCAAGCTGAGATTGACGCGCTGCTGCGCCCCAAACTGCCGCAGGGCGCGCTGGATGAACCTGAAATAGAGCCGCAACAGATCGAGCCGCGCGAGACGCAAGTTTTTGATGCGCCGACGCCTGTTGCCAGCGCAGAACCGAGCTCGGCGCAGCTCAATCACGCGCAGAGGCTCGGCACACGTCTCGCTTTGGCACTGTCTTCGGGGGCAGGTGTAAAAGCTGCGATGGCGGTGACCGGGCAGGCCGGTTTCTCGCGCGGAGATTTGCCAAGCCTCATGCAAGGCAAGTCGAGCGCGGTTGCCTGTATCGGGCCGTCTGAAACTGACATTCGCGCACTGGTCTGTATTCCACCGCTTCTGGCCGATGCGATTATTGCCAAAGCCTGCGGCGCGCGCGGGTCAACTGGACGCATCGGCGATGGCTGGAGCCTCAGCGCGATCGATTGTGCCTTGCTAGAGCAGCTGCTCGTGCCATTCGGAGAAGCGGTCGATAAGTCGTTTCGCCTGCAAGCGATCGAAACGGATGTGGCTTATGTCACCAGCCTGTTGCCAATCAACGAAGTCACCGTGTCTGAGTTTGCGGTCGAAGCCCCTGGCTTACGCAGCGAGCTTGCCGTGATTGAAGGCGATTTCACCGAGCATGAAGAACAAAAGCCAGCCACTCAAGCGACGACCGAGCGACCTGAAATGACCGCCGTCCTGACCGCACGTCTTGCTACGCTGACGGTGCCGCTGAGCCGTTTGACGGAGCTCAGAGCCGGGTCAACGCTGTTGCTTGGATTGCCCGCCGATCAGCCGATCGAACTGCTCTCAGGTGGCCGCGATGGTCAGCCAGCATTTGAGGGCGTGATGGGGCGCAAGGGCAATAAGATGGCGGTTAAGATCACCAAGCGGCTCCGCGGCTTTAAATCTTAAACCGCGGCTCCGCCCCGAGCCTCCACTAGCCGACATTCCCATGCTTTGCGATATGTGCATCGACGGCTTTGATCGCGTCGTCGACCTTGTTACCAGAACTGAGAAGTTCCGCCTCGCGCTGCGCCCAAAGTCGCTTCTGATAATTGGTCGAGATGATGTCGGTCACGACCAGCACGCCAACCACGAGGTAGAAGCTCGATTTGCTCATCGCATCGATCGGGAAGCCAAACAGTTTCAAGTGCGCGAGGTGTGCCCCTTCGGTGACCAGAAGCACGCCGACCAAGAACAGAATGAACAGGCCGAGCACCTCATACATGCGGTTCTTCTTGAGGAAGTCGGCGACATAGTCAGCGAGCAGGATCATCACTACGCCCGATGACAAAATGGCAATCGCCATGATCCAAACCTGATAGTCTTTGCCGGGCTCACACCCGACAGCGCCGGCAATCGGGGTCGCGATCAAGTCGGCTTTACACTGCACCACGGTGCCCGTGAATGTGTTGAGGACTTGCCCCGAGGCATCGACGACATTTGCCACTTCCACATTGGCGATGGCCATGGCGGACAAGATCGAGTCAAAGGAGAAAACCAGGTTCATCGCGACAATCATGGCGATGGCTTGCATCACTGATTTTCCAGCAGAACCTTCAGTGTGCTCGATATGATCCACGGCGAGCAAGTGATGGATCTCTTTGATCGCGGTGTAGATGATGAAACCGCCGCCCGCGAGCGTGACCAGCGCTTGCAGGGTAAACTCGCCTTCTAAGACGCCTTTCAGGCCGAGATTGAATAAGGGTTCGGCTAAGAGCGTGAACAGGTTGA
>JBCBDI010000154.1:5737-6077 GCA_038529885.1 Pseudomonadota bacterium | reverse complement strand
CTCTGGGCTCCTGTCGTCGATCGCTATGGCTCGGAGCGGTTTGGGCGACGGCTAAGCTGGATCATCCCCTCGGCTGCGACCGTTGCCGCGCTCTATGCCCTGATGGCGCTGATTTCACCGTCCATGGAGACGTTGTGGACGATTTTGATCTTGTTCGCCGTGATCAAGGTTTTCTTTTCGACCTATGAAATCGCGGCGGATGCTTATGTGGTGGAAAACCTCGCTGATCAAGAGCGTGGCACGGACGCCAGCCCCAGACATCGGCAATATAGAGCAGGCCAGCCAGCCCCATGATCTGGCCGACTTCCTTGCCGAACCAGACAATGCCTGCGCCCGTGCC
>JBCBDI010000154.1:0-5727 GCA_038529885.1 Pseudomonadota bacterium | reverse complement strand
TCATGGGGCTGGCTGGCCTGCTCTATATTGCCGATGTCTGGGGCTGGCGTCCGGCTTTCCTGTCCGCGGGCGGACTGTTCGCCCTTCTGACCCTGATTGCACTCAGCCGCCGGGAAACACCGATGCGTCCGCGTCAGACCACGCATAATGCTTCTGTGCGGCGATACTTGCGCCAATCGGTCAATCGCCGCGTCCTTCTTCTGACATTCGCGTTCGCCTTCGCGGTGCAAATCCCTTCCGCTATTATCGGTCCTTTCCTGAGCTCAAAAGGGCTAACCCTTAGCGAAGTTGGGGTCACGGTCGGTCTATCGGCGAGCCTTGGGGCTGGATTGTCCTTGGCCATCGCCTCCGTTCTCATCCGGCGGATCGGCATCAAGAAAATGGCCATTGTCACGTTCGTCTTAGGGCTATTGGCGCTGCCACCATTTCTGTGGCTGGCCGCGAGCGACGCCCCGAGCCTGGTGATCGTACTCGCGATCATATTCTGGGGCTCCCTAATGACCGCGCCGATGCGGATGACCTTCTATGCCGCTCGTTTAAAGTGGACGGGCTCTGAGCAGGCCGGAACAGATTTCACGCTTCAACAATCCGCTTGGTTCCTCGGCTTTGCAGCGACTCTGCTGGTCAGCGGGCTCGTTGCCGCCACATTGGGCTGGGTGGGGGTCTTCATCTTGAACGGGCTGCTCGTCGGGGCTGTCGTCCTCACCTTCATATCGGTCTATGACACATTCACCGAACAAACCGCCTTGCTCGAAAAGCAGGGATTGTAGACGTCTTTCGCACCGCGCGCCGTCGCTGCCGAGAAAACCCTCGCCTATTGCGCCGCCGCGGGCTTGCTTTGGTATCGGAACAGTTGCGCAGCAAACAAAGCCATGACGATGAACCCAACAATTCCAAACGGACCGCCGACCATGAAGCTGCTGAGCAACCCAAAGTGCAAAAGCAGAAAAACCATGGCTGCAACAAAGTTTGCACCCGCTCCCAACCCTAACAGCCATATTGGCAAAAGGCGTCCAGAGTCTCGTAACTCCAAAACAAGGACAAGCGCGAAGCCCATCATCATAAAACCCTGTCCGATGTAGAAAATTACAGTCGCAATTTGGCGCAAAACGGCGAACAGTTGCACGTCCAAATCAGGAGACGCGAGAACCTCACCATATCCGCCGAGCATGATGGGATACATCGGCATCGTCACCAAAGCGCCCACGGTGGCAAGCGCCCAACCGGCTCGACTCTTTCGGTCCAGAAAAATGAGACCAGCCGCCGCCACGAAAGATACCGCGATGGATTCAAACAACCATCCGCGCGCCGCTAGTGGATAGATCTCTTGGGCATACTCGGCGCGGGCCAGCATATCGGCATCAGCGCCCCCCTCGAAACCTGACATGATAAGAATGTAATCGACGATAATTATGGGCAGTGCTACGCAAGCAAAGAATAGCAATCCAGCGCCAATTCGGGATGTCATTTTGGTTTACTCCTCGTCTATGTCTGAAACATCGGTGGCGGCTGATATCCGCCTGTACCCGCGTGGGCGAGTGCCTCGGCAAAAGCGATTGACGTGGCATCTTCATAATGGGGACCGAGAATTTGAACGCCGACCGGCAAACCATCAGACCCAATCCCCGCTGGAGCGGTGGTTGCGGGTAATCCGGTGACGGTGGCAGCTGCGAACCAGAGGTGAGAGGCGAACGCCTCTTCGTCCGTGAGACCGCCATGCGCACGCGCCGTGCGCGTCTGCACGGGCATCAGAAAGACATCAAATTCTGAGAAATAAGTCTGCCACGCGTTTCGAAGTTGCAGGCGCTCAATTTCCTTCGCAACGAAATCGGCACGGCGATCGGAAAAGCCTTGATTATACGCACCGTAATAGTCACCCACGGCCCAAGCTGGACCGTCGGCTCGCGACTGCTCAATGATTTCAGCCGCGTCTGCCGGCGACGTCATCATCGCTCCAATCGTGGCCCTGAAATAATGGCGTAGATCCCGCTGGCGTCGGGGATCAACGCCCTCCGGCCACCCTTCTGTCAATCGCGCGACCCGGCCGTTTAAGGACTCTATGAGCTCGGTTAGAACGCCCATGGATGGCGGATCTGGTTCGGCGTCCGAGTGCGACATGACATAGCCCACTCTGAACGCCTTGAGTTCAGTGTGTCGCGCAGGCGGGGCTTGATAGGAGAGCGCGGTCGATGCAGCCCCGTCGGGGCCGCCAATCACATTCAGCGCTAATTTTAAGTCGCTGGCAGATCGCGCCAGCGGCCCCGATACTGGCAGTTCAGATATTCGCGCCATTTCAGGCATTGCGACTTGCATAGCCGGCGGCGCGCCGGTTGGGACATGCCCGCGCTGAGGCACGATGCCAGCTGTTGGCTTATGTCCATACACGCCGCAATTGGCCGCCGGTTGACGAATGGAGCCACCGAGGTCGGAACCGATACCTAGGAATGTGAGCCCCGAGGCCAGTGCGGCCGCCGCTCCACCAGATGACCCTCCAGGAACTCGATCGAGATTCCAAGGATTGCACGTTCGTCCATAAACCGGGTTATCGCTGTCCCAATTGGCAAGCATTGTCGATGTATTGGTCTTGCCGATAATGATCGCACCCGCTGCAGAAAGCCGCTCAGCGACGGCGCTATCTTCCAGGGCCGGCGTTTTCGGAAACTCAGGATTACCCCAAACAGTTGGCAGGCCTTTCACCGAAAAGCTCTCTTTTACGGTGACCGGAAGTCCAGCCAGCGGACCAAGTTGCGCGCCCGATGCTCGCGCATCATCGATCGCCTTTGCCTCTGCCATCGCCTTATCTGCGCGCAAAACAATGACGGCATTGATGTTCTCTGAGGTCGCCTCAATTCGATCGAGGCAGAGCCGCGTCAGTTCGCTGGCCGAGACGTCCCCGGATTGCAAAGCCAAGAGCGTATCGCTTGCCGTGCGGAACGCCGGGTCACTCATGACACCTTCAGCGTGTGCGAGCGCAGGCGCAGGCGCACGCGCGGCAAAGTTGGCGAAAACGGCAGCCGCAGAAGACTGGAGAAGACGGCGTCGATTGAGATGCATCAATTGCTCCTGTGAGAGGCGAATGAATGAGGTGATGTCAGACCGAGCCGGGCTAAGCCTGCAAGGGCGGCAACCGCTTTATCCCGGCAATGACCGCATTTGACCGCACTTGGCCGCCATTCCGACTTGGGTTAGCTTTTGCGGGTACGCGTGCCACGCAAGTTGCGGCAGCGACGAAGGAGCTATGTTTGCAAACACCTGCGCCCTCTCGGCTTGTCGGTTGGAAACGGATCGCCGCGCATTTAGGCTGCAGCGAACGCACAGCACGGCGTTGGGAAACAGAGGTAGCGCTGCCTGTTCACCGCCAGCAGCATGCCTCAAAATCAACCGTTTACGCGCTGTCGGAAGAATTAGACGCCTGGCTCGCATCACGCGCGGAAAGCCCGCCCAAGACGACCGCGGGTTCAAGTTTTGGTGGCTATCGCCTGGGTCTCATAGTTGGCGCGCTGATGACGATTGGCCTGTTCGGCGTGCTCGGTTTTGGCGCGCTTTACTCAGATCGCTCAAGTGATGTCATTGGATCAGATGATCCGGTCGCGATTGATCTATACGAGCGCGGACGGGCGCTTTGGTTGGAGCGCGGCAAAGTGCCAAACACCCGGGCGATCAAGCTTCTCGAAGAAGCGGTCGCGCGAGACGAAACCTACGCAGAGGCGTGGCAAGCGCTTGGCTCAGCTTGGATGACCCTGCCAACCTATTCCGATGAGGTGGATCCAAACCAAGCCTTTGCCGAAGCCCTCTTCGCCGCGGACCGGGCGATCAGTCTTGATGATAGCCTTGTTGAATCGCGCTCGATTATGGCTGCAGTTGCGAAAATGCGCGGCGACTGGATCGAGTCAAAACGTATTTATGATGAGGCTCTCGCCAAGGCCCCTGAAAATACAATGCTGATGCTTTGGCGGGCCGAGAATTACCGAGACCTCGGATATATTACGGAAAATCGCGCCCAGCTCGAGAGCGCGCTCGCGAAAGATCCGACCTCTCCGCCGATCCAAATCGCGCTGGCCATGAATCAGCACATCACAGACGACTTCGCAGCGGGCCAGGAAACGCTTTTGCATTTGTGGAATGAAAAAGGGATCGAGACGCCGACCGGATGGTTTGGCACGTGGCATATTCATGTCCGTCAGGGCGAGTATGATGCCGCTGAAGCCTGGCTCTCAGCGTCACCCCTGCCAATCAATTCGCGCCTCCTTACGGCTTTCTTGGAGACCATGCGTGACGGCGGCGTTTCGGCGAAAAGCGAGATGGCGGCCCAAGTGCTCGAGGCCTATAAGAATGGCTTTCCGGGTTGGTTTGCCTATGTTCTCTTAGATCATCTTGAGGCGACGGAGACAGCCATGCAAGTTGCCGCTGAAGAAACCGATACCGGCCAATTTGAGCTGTCCATCGTTATGTTCGATCCAAACTTCCCTGCCCCGCGCCAAACGGAGCAGTTTGAACAAATTGTCCGGCAACTCGGCTATGTTGATTATTGGCAGACCTATGGGCCGCCTGATTTCTGCGCTGAGACGCCAATGCCGAACATTTGCCGAGAGCTCTAGCGCCTTTAGGCCGCGCTCGGGTTATCCGCTGCGGTTGATCTTCTTTTTGCTGCGTTTCTTCTCGCCATTGGGGCCGCGTGGTTTTTTAGGACCAATCCGCTTTTTTGGTTGGGCGTTGGCCCGGCTTTTTTCGGCGGAGGGACGCCTGACCTTTTTGCGGTTATTCTTCGCAAAGGCTTTGGCTTTCTTAGGGGCCGGGGTGTCGAGATCTGGTGCTTCGGAGCGGCCAACCCAAATGCTCTTATCGATGATTTGGCGTTCGCCTGCTGCGTCCATCAAACGCTCTGCCGCCTCGGGTTTCAGCTCCACGAATGTCGCATCGGCCTCAATCCGGATAGCGCCGATACTGTTGCGAGAGAAGCCACCAGACTTGCAGAGCATGGGGATCAACCATTTTGGGTCCGCCTTTTTCTTGCGCCCGACGCCGAGCTTCACCCACTGACCGTCCGGAAAGTCTGATCCGCGGCGTCCGCCATGGTCGCGGCGCGGCTCTCGGGCGTCTGTCCGATCTGGATCATAAGCGTCACGCCGAGACGCCTTTGTCTTTTGAGCACCGGGATCTTGCAGAATTTCCGGCGCGGAGTCGGTTGCGCGGGTGAGACGGACAATGGCCGCGGCGAGATGGTCGGCGCTGTATTTTTCGAGCAAAGCGGTCGCCAGCTCAGCCTCTGCCTCATCGGGCGGCGTTTGAAGCACCTCGCTCGCCAGCAATTTGACATTCAATGCCGCTTCAATCTCCTCAGCAGAAGGCGGCAAGCGCCACTCCGCTTTCACTTTCGCGTCCTGGAGCAGGCGCTCTGTCCGACGCCTTGCTTTGACCGGAACGATCAAAGCGCAAACGCCCTGCCGGCCCGCGCGCCCGGTGCGACCAGAGCGGTGCAGGAGGCCTTCTTTATTGCGCGGCAAATCTGCATGAATGACCAAGTCCAGGCCAGGCAAATCAAGCCCACGCGCCGCCACATCAGTGGCAACACAAACCCGGGCGCGGCCATCACGCATCGCGAGCACAGAATTGCTGCGCTCTTTCTGACTGAACTCGCCCGACAGAGCGACGACGGAAAAGCCGCGATTGCTCAATCGCGCCGTGAGCTTGTTCACCGCATCCCGGCGTGAGCAGAACACGATCGCA
>JBCBDI010000153.1:0-6103 GCA_038529885.1 Pseudomonadota bacterium | reverse complement strand
TGTGTAGTCCGAAGAAAATTACTAAACCGAGCAAAAACAACGTCATGATCAGGCCTCCCGGGCGCGATCATGGCCTAATTTCTAGAATTTTCAAAACTGCGGCGTTTATTCAGCCGCGGCTGGAACAATCGTCACGCTCTCGCCGCAACCGCAGGCATCGGTCTGATTTGGATTTGAGAAGGTGAATTTCTCATGCAGCAGCGTTGTCTCATAATCGACGGTTGAGCCGAGCAGAAACAGGACCGCTTTGGCATCGACGACGATCTTCACGCCTTTGTCTTCGACAATCTCGTCAAGCGGCTCGGGCGCTTCGACATAGTCCATGACATATTCCATGCCCGCACACCCGCCATTGGTGACGCCGACACGCAAATAGCCTGCCTCTTTGTCATCCATAATCTCAGCGACGCGCGTTGCAGCGGCGTCTGTCAGAGTTACGAGTTTTGGTCTAGGTCGTCTGGCCATAGGTCTTACATAAGCACGAAACGCTTGCGCTTCAATTAAAGCATATTCAGCGCCAAACGCGCTTCATCTGACATGCGGGACGGGTCCCACGGTGGATCAAAGGTCAAACGGACCTCAACATCGTCGATCCCATCAACCGTGCGCGCGGCATTTTCAATCCAGCCCGGCATATCGCCAGCCACCGGACAGCCCGGTGCGGTGAGTGTCATATCGATGTCGACTTTGCGATCATCGCTAATATCGACCTTATAGATCAGGCCGAGCTCATAAATATCGACTGGAATTTCAGGGTCATAGACCGTTTTGAACGCTGCGATCAGATCATCGGTAATCCGATTAAGCTCCGCTTGCGGAATCGCAGATTTCGTCTCCGGTGCCGGGTCGGGCGCCGAGACGTCGATTACATCGCGAGGGGTCAAATCGTCTGCCATTCTGATCCCTATATAAGCATGCCACGCGCTTTGTGTAGCGCTTCGATGAAAGCGTCCACATCCGCTTCGGAATTATAGAGCGCAAAACTCGCCCTAGCGGTTGCGGACACGCCAAGATGATCCATCAGAGGTTGCGCGCAATGATGTCCCGCGCGCACCGCTACGCCATACCGATCCAAGATCTGGGCCAAATCGTGTGGATGCGCCCCATCGACTGAGAAAGAGAGGACTGCGCCCTTACCAGCAGCCGTCCCATGGACCGTGAGGCCATTGATGCCGCGCACGCCCTCATAGGCGCGTTGATAGATTGCATGCTCGTGGGCGAGGATATCGTCTTTGTCGAACTGCCCGAGCCAATCGATCGCCGCCCCAAACCCGATCGCTTGCAAGATCGGTGGGGTTCCGGCTTCGAACTTATGTGGCGCTTCATTATAGGTCACACGCTCACGCTCGACGATTTCAATCATCTCGCCGCCGCCCTGGAACGGGCGCAGGCGCGCCAAAGACGCGGCCTTGCCGTAAAGCGCGCCAATCCCGCTTGGACCGTAAATCTTGTGGCCGGTCAGCACATAATAATCGCAATCAAGCGCCTGCACGTCGACGTCCAAGTGGACACCAGACTGACATCCATCCAGCAACACTTCAGCGCCGACATTATGGGCAAGACGAGCGATTTCCGCTGCATCCGTCACCGTGCCGAGCACGTTCGACATATGCGTGACCGCAACCATGCGTGTTTTTTCTGACAGAGCCGCTTCCAAAGCCGCCATATCGAGCGCGCCGGTCTCGTCGACATCCACCCATTTCAGAACCGCGCCATACCGCTCGCGCAAGAAATGCCAGGGCACGATATTAGAATGATGCTCCATGATGGAGAGCACGATCTCGTCGCCAGGCTGGATCTCATCGGCAATGCCATTGGCGACCAGATTAATCGCCTCGGTCCCGCCTTTAGTGAAGATGATCTCTTCGACGGAGCCTGCATTGATAAAGGCCCGGATCTTTTCGCGTGCGCCTTCATAAGCTTCGGTCGTTTCATTCGCCAGCGTATGGATGCCGCGATGAACATTGGCATAGGCCGTGCGGGCCTGGTCGGACATGGCGTCGAGGACCGCATCCGGCTTTTGCGCGCTGGCCGCATTGTCGAGATAGGTGAGCGGCTTGCCATTCACCTCGCGCGAGAGGATTGGAAACTCGGCCCAGATGGCATCGATATCGATCGGACGGCTCATTTGACCGTCTCCGCGAGAAATCCGCGAGCCGCCTCAAGCAAGGCCTCGTGCACACTTTCGCTCGCCTCTTCCAAAGCTTCAGCGACGAAGGCTTCGGTCAACAGCGCCCGGGCTTCTGCCTCGGGAATACCGCGTTGGCGCATATAGAAAAGCTGATTGGGGTCGAGCGCTCCAGACGTGTTGCCATGCGCGCACTCGACATCGTCAGCATAGATTTCAAGCTCAGGCTTGGCGAACACTTCAGCGCCGTCTTCGAGCAAGAGCGCCTGGTGCTGCATGTCCGCATCCGTGTGCTGCCCGACCGTACGCGGCACAAAGAATTTGCCCTGGAACACCCCTTTGCCACCGTCCAAGACCGCGCCTTTGGTAACTTGCCGCGTAACCGAAGATGGCGCGCCATGACGAACATGGCTGGTGAAGTCGGCGTGATAGCCCTTCGCTGCCAAATAGGCGCCGTTGAGCGTTGCAAGCGACCCGCTTTCCTGATGCGTGAGCCGGGTTTCTAAACGAGCGACTTTCGCGCCGAATGCCAACGCGGTCTGCGTGTATTCAGACTTGTCGCCCAGCGTCACGACCGCGGTGATCGCTTGCGCTTCATCTTGGCTACCGCGCTGCAACACAGTCCGGCGCACAGAGCCACCGTCTTGCATCCCGACTTCGATCAGGAAGGACGAAAAGCCCGTGCCACCGAGATGGCTTTCGATGAGGTCGATGCTCGCCCCTGGACGCACGATCACGGCGACGCGCGCAAAGTTCGTTTCGTCTTTGTCGCCGCGGGCGACGATGTGGAGCGGCGTCTTAGTCGGTGCATTCACTTCAATGATCAGCGTGTCCAAGCCGCCGACCCGTCCAGCCAGCGCGGCAGTCATCGCGCCGAGAGGGACTTCTTCGGCATCGCCAAGCGCCTGCGCGTCTTCGCGTGGGTGCAGCTTGATGCCGTCTGGCAGGACAGTCGGGAGTGTGACGCCGGTCGGGGTGAACTCGATCACGGGGTGATCATGCGTCGGCAGCGCCGCGCTGTCGGCCGAATGGGGAGAGGCTTCAACCTGCTTCAATGCCGCTTTGAAGTCGGTCCATTTCCAGGCTTCCATGCGGCGATGCGGAAGACCGGTCTCAGCAAACGCTTCAAAGGCGCGTTCCCGCTGGCCGCTCTCAGGCAACATAGCGTAACGCGCGATCAGCTCCAGCTCGGCCGCGTCTGGATTTTTGAACTTGTCTTTGAGGGCATCAATGGAGAGCGCCACTATGCCGCCTCTCCGAGCACGCCATCATAGCCCTCTTCTTCCAAGCGAAGCGCGAGCTCTGGGCCACCTGTCTTGATGATTTTGCCATTGGCGAGGACGTGCACCTTGTCCGGTTTGATATGGTCGAGCAGACGCTGATAGTGGGTGATCACCAGCATGCCCCGCTCCGGGCTGCGCAGCGCGTTCACGCCGTCGGCAACGGTGCGCAAGGCATCAATATCGAGGCCTGAATCGGTTTCGTCCAAGATCGCAAATCTCGGCTCAAGCATCATCATCTGAAAGATCTCAAGACGCTTCTTCTCGCCGCCCGAGAAGCCAACATTGAGCGGACGTTTCAGCATTTCAGAAGTTAGATTAAGTTGTCCGCCGATCTCCCGGGATTTCTTGATGAAATCTGGCGCGGAAATCTCATCTTCACCGCGTAATTTGCGCTGCGCATTCATCGCCGTGCGAACAAAGGTCATCACCGGAACGCCGGGGATCTCAACCGGGTATTGGAAGGACAAGAAAAGCCCTTTCGCCGCGCGCTCTTCCGGGTCCATGTCCAGAAGGTCGTCGCCCTCGAGAGTTGCTCCCCCGCCGGTGACTTCATATCCATCGCGCCCGGTAAGCACATAAGACAGGGTCGATTTACCCGCGCCGTTCGGCCCCATGATCGCATGAACCTCGCCTGCAGGCACTTCTAGAGACAGACCATTGATGATGGTCTTGGCCTCGTCGTCTTCGCCAACGGTGGCGGTGAGCTGATCCAATTTCAACATGGCTCGCATGTAGAACTGAATGCGCCAAATTCAAAGGGTGAAATGCCGCAAGGAGACCAGGAATCGAACCTGCATCCCGTAGAACGCGAATTTTCGGCGGGTGCGCGCCCCGAATACTTGAAATCTCACCTCGCAATCCTTATTGTTTATCAATAATAATTTTGCGAAAGGACGAATAGAAATGTGGTTGTTTTTGCTATGGTGGTGTGTGGATGATCACCTGGCTGAAGCCGTGAATACGCCGGGGCTTGGTGAGCTTCCCCTATGGGTGCCGCTAATCCTATCGCTGGCATTCTCGTTTACGTTCAGCCGGTCGGTAAAACGCTGATCGGCGGGGCCGGTTTCAGCCCGGCCAGTCTTTTCGGTCGAGCCCGAGCAGGTTTTGACCGCTCATGGCCGCGTCTAGATCGACTTCTGTGAGCAACCATTCGGCGATGAAGTGGACGCTTTCTTCTTTGCCATAGAGCACCCGTTTCAGAGCGGTATTGATCGGCGTCGCCGCACCTTGTGGCCCGACCAGCACGAACGTATCGAGCCCAGGATCGCGGCCATAATGCTCGGCAAAGACAGGATTGGCGGCCAAGAAAGTATCAAAGCGCTGCCATTGCCAGTTCAGCTCTGAATTGGCGCGGATCACTTGGCCGAGATACAGCCCTGCAAAGATGACCGAATTGTCGCCGCGACCGTCGAAGACCAGGATCTCACCAGCTTTGCCGGAATCGCCCTGCAATTTGTTGATCGTGTGAATATCAGCCAGCCAGCGATCGATCAGCTTCAAGCTGTCCATGGAGTAATCGAGCTGCGAGCGATCAAGACGGTTCGGCAGAAGAATGAGTCGATCGCCTTCTTCGCCCATAAACTGATCGAGCGCCGCGCCGATATCAGAAACGCTGATTTGAGCGACTGGATCGGCAGACACGATCGCGCGTTCACCTTGATGTGTCGCAGTCGCGCACGCAGCCGTGAGAAAAATCATAGCACTCAAACCAACGCGAATCATTTTGTCTTTTTCGCCTCTCAAACGAAACTACGCTCAGTTGTTAAGCAAATGCCATGCCTTAGGCGATTAATTCCTCTCAACGGCTTCCTCATACAGCCCGCCCTCGCTATACGCGCAACATGAATACTGATGAAAAGACCGTTCTCAGTCAGCAAGTCGATTTCCTGCATCAGGAACGTCTTCGACGCAGCAAACAGCAGTTTGAATATGTCCGGCTTAATCTCATAAATGTCGGAATTCTTTCGCTTTTTGGGGTCTTAGGCGTCCTGAGCAAAGACACCGGCATCGCTAGTAAGCTCATCGAAGACGCGACCTTCCTGTTTGCCCTGGCCGGCGTCTTCACAATCATATCCGCAACACTGTTTCTGTTTTGGATCGACGATGCCATTACGATCGCAGGCATGGATCGATTTTTGGCGATGAACGAAAAACGCGTCGATAAGTCAGGCGATTTATATTGGTACGAGTACAGAGATCAGCTCAACAAAACGACGCCGTTCACCTTTAAAAAGTGGGCGTTTAACACCGCGGTCTTTCTGGCCTTTATCTGCCCGCCATTTTTGTTCGTCTTCTTCAACCTCTTATTCAGCATGGTCGAGATTCCCATCATGGGCTGGATTGTCTTTATCGGCGCGTGCGCCGTCTTCTTAATCACCCCACTTTGGGCTTGGCGGAAATTCTCCAAACGCCTCTACGGCTAGGTCTGTCCTCCTGCCCCAATCCCTTACAACTCATCCAGCTTCGGGGTTTCGCCCGCAGCGCCCATCCACGCCTCGTCAAACAAAGCCTTCGCATAGTCGGCAGAGCGCTGATCGCCCTGCAGGCGATAGGCTTCCGACAGTCCATACAGGGCGTACGCATTGTTCGGGGCCTTAATCAGCGTCTTGAAGAATTCGCGCTCGGCCCGGTCATATTGGCGGTCCATGAGCAGATACATGCCGAGCGTTTGACGCGTTGGATAATACCACCA
>JBCBDI010000152.1:0-6135 GCA_038529885.1 Pseudomonadota bacterium | reverse complement strand
TGGTCGAAGCGGCCGATTAAGAGGAAGCGGTCGAGAATGCACGGTCTCATCCACACAAGAAGCACAATGAGACCATTCTCGTCCGTCAGACCGACGCGTCTGCAGACTAATGTCGGCCGCAACCGACATTCACACTTTGCTGGACGAAACGGTCCGGCGCGAGCGAGGCTGGCTTATCTCCAGCCTCGTCTCAAAATTTGGTCCTGGAAAAGTCGACCTCGCAGAAGATGTGGCCCAAGACGCCATCCTCAAAGCGCTATCAACCTGGCCCTACAAAGGCATCCCCGAAAATCCGCGCGCTTGGTTGCGCCGCGTCGCCGGAAATGCCGCAATTGATCGGGTGCGGCGCTCCGCGCGCGAATTTGGCGTCGATGAAGATTGGGATTTTGGCAGCGTCGAAGACGATGTCATCACGCCATCGCTGAGCGACCCGGAACTCGATCTCATGGTGCTGTGCTGCGACCCGGCTTTGGAGCCGCGCGAGCAATTATTCTTAGCCCTCAAAACCGTTTGCGGGTTTACCGCGTCTGAAACGGGTGCCCTCTTCTTCATGACCGAAGATGCGCTCTCGCAGCGCCTGTCGCGCGCCAAACGCCATTTGAAAACACGGTCCGGAGAGCTTGCCCGCTACCCGACCCGCTTTGCCCTGAAAGACCGCCGCCCGGCTCTGTTGAAGATCATCTATCTCATGTTCGCCTGGGGCTATATGCCAAGACGCGGCGCGCTCCTGTTTCGCGAGGATGTCTGCCGCGAAGCGCTGCGCCTATCGGCGGCCCTGCTGGATCATGCTGAAACCGATGCACCGCCCCACCACGCTTTGCACGCGCTCTTGCTCTTCCAAATGGCCCGTTTGCCGGCGCGGCTAAGCAAGGAGGGCGCGCTCGTCACCCTAGAACATCAAGACCGCGCGCTGTGGGATCAGTCGATGATCCATGATGCGGTCCAGCATCTTGAACTGTCGCAGAACAGCGATGTCCTCAGCCGATACCATCTCGAAGCGGGCATTGCCTCAATGCATACGCAAGCTGCGTCCTGGGAGCGCACCAATTGGCAGGCCATTGCGCGTTTTTATGAACTGCTGGCGAAGGACGTCCCCTCGCTCGCCGTACAGATCAATTGGGCGGTCAGCCTGATCATGCTGGGCGATCTTGAGGCGGGACGCGCTCAGCTCAAAGCGGCTGAGGCGCAACCAGGCACGCTGCGATTTGTTGGCTACCATCTTGCGCGCGCTAAGCTGGCGCTGTTGGACGGTGATGAAACCACAGCGATCGCAGCATTGGACGCCGCCAAGGCCTGCCAGGTCTCGACACCCATCTTTGAGCACATTGAGCGCGAACTCAGTTTGGCGCTTTAGGCGTCTCCGAACCGGCCGTCCTCGATGATCGCGTCATAGTCGGCTTGGATCTGCGCATACTTCATATCAATGCCGATCTTCATCGTCTTATGCGTGAAGATGTAGAGCCGGTCAGATTCAACGCACTCAGCGACCCAGTCGGCCACCTTGTCTGCATCAAGCCCGCCGCGAATGACTTCATTCATCATTTGAAATTGCGGATCGTCTTTCGCGTCTTCGGCTGTAATCTCGCTCGAAGGCGCGCCGAATCCTGTCGTGTGGATATTGGTGTTGACCCAGCCCGGACACAAAACGCTGACGCCGATATTATGGGGCTGCAGCTCGGCTTTCAGCCCTTCGGAATAGCCGACCACGGCATACTTGGTGGCATTATAGGGCCCCATCCCGCCTGGCGCGACATGGCCTGCCATTGAAGCGGTATTGATAAAGTGTCCGCCTTCGCCGTGCGATTGGATCAAGGGGGCAAACACCTCGACACCATAGACCACGCCTAAGAGGTTGATGTCGACGACCCAGCGCCAGTCTTCGATCGGGATCTCACCCGGCTGACCGCCTTTGCCGACGCCGGCATTATTGGCGACGATATGAACTTTGCCGAAATGATCGATGGTCGCTTGTGCGGCGGCTTTGACTTGCTCGACATCGGCAACATCGCAGACGACGGACGCAATCTCATTGCTGTCTTTGGAGAGCTCGGCGACCGCGCGCTCGAGGCCCTCCTCATCCCGATCGGCCAGCATGACACGCGCACCGCGTGCCAAGAAGCTGCGCGCCATGGCCAGGCCAAGCCCACTTGCGCCCCCTGTAATGAACGCCACGCGCCCTGCTATTTCACTCATAATGATCCTCCGAAAACAGAGCGGCCTGTCAGGATCGCCTGCAGGCCGCTTCAATCATGCTGGTCAGCGTGTTTAGGCTGAGACGGTTCCTTTGACGAAACCGGCCAGACGCTCATTAATGATCTGATCGGCTTCAGCCATGATCCGGTCAATCAGTTCCTGACAGGTTGGGATGTCATAGATGAGCCCCGCAACCATGCCGCAAGACCAAGCCCCGGCATCCATATCGCCGTCCATCATGATCCGCGGATAGACGCCAGCGACTTCCTCAATGATGTCCTCAAATTTGAGGTCCGCGCCGAGGGCTTTTTCTTTTTCAAGCAAGCGCTCAACCGCTTCATTGGTCAGCACGCGCTCTGTGTTGCGCAGCGGACGCATAACGAGGCGGGTATCGAGCTCAGAGGCTGCCACGATCGCCTTTTTGACGTTCTCATGCACCGGCGCTTCTTTGGTCGCGATGAAGCGGGTGCCCATATTCATGCCCTGCGCGCCCATCGCGAGCGAGGCGACCAGCGAACGACCATCCGCTTGCCCGCCAGACGAGACGAACGGGATGTCCAGTTCGTCCGCCGCGCGCGGCAGAAGGATCATGTTCGGCACATCATCTTCGCCAGGGTGACCGCCACACTCGAAGCCATCAACGGAAACCGCGTCACAGCCAATGTCCTGCGCCTTCAAGGAGTGGCGCACAGAGGTACATTTATGGATCACTTTGATGCCAGCATCTTTCAAATGCGGCAGCACCTCTTGCGGATTGCGGCCCGCCGTCTCGACGACTTTTACACCGCCTTCAATCACCGCTTTGACCATGCCTGGATAATCCGGCGGGGTCAGCGTCGGCAAGAACGTGATGTTCACGCCGAACGGCTTGTCGGTCATGTCTTTACACTTGGCGATTTCGTTGGCGAGATCTGCCGGTGTCTTTTGCGTCAGACCGGTAATGATGCCTAAGCCCCCAGCGTTTGAAACAGCTGCGGCCATTTCTGCAAAGCCGACAAAGTGCATGCCACCCTGAATAATTGGGTGCTCAATGCCAAACATTTCGGTGATGGCGGTTTTCATGCGTCTATTCCTTCCTTGTTCTCGCGCACAATGTCGCTCAAACTGCTCTGATACAAGTCTAACCCTGGGGAAGAAAATGGCGCTCAAGCTATTCTTACATGGCGTGCCGGACACGCCGAGCATGTGGGATCCGCTGATTGGCGAGCTTGGTATCGCCCCAGACGCCTACCGCGCACCGGCCATGCCGGGTTTTGTTGAGCCAGCGCCCGAGGGCTTTTCATCGACGAAAGAGGCCTATGTCGAGTGGTACATTTCGGAGATCGAAGCCGCGCATGCCGCATCAGGGCCGGTGGATCTGGTGGGGCATGATTGGGGCGCGATCATCACCGTTCGCGCCGCCAGTTTGCGCTCGGACCTCGTCCGCACTTGGTGTGTCGCCAATGCGCTGCCGCATCCGGATTATAAGTGGCACTCGATGGCGCGCACCTGGCAGACGCCGATCCTTGGCGAGCTGATCATGGCGATCTCGCGGAAAGAACAATTGTGCAAGGCGCTACACGCGCAAGGCGTCCCGGCGGATCTCGCCTCTAAGGAGGCCAGTCATTGGTCGCCGCATATGAAGAAATCGATTTTGCGCCTGTATCGCTCGGCCAAGACAGCGGGCACGGATTGGTGGCCAGAGACCAAGAATTTGCCGGACCGTGGCATGGTGTTTTGGGGCGTAGACGATCCTTATGTCCCGGTTGAGATCGCTGAAAAGTTTTGCGACGCGACAGGCGCACAATTGCTCAAACAAGAACAGACAGGGCATTGGTCGATCATAGAACGCGCAAATGTGCTCGCGGATGCGCTGAAGCAGCATTGGGGCTGAGCCTCAAGAAAGCCTCATCCTGAGCGAAGTCGAAGGACGAGGGCCTAAGAAAAACGGCACATCCCTTACACCTCAAACCCCGTCAAAAACGCGGCGACATTCGCGCCGAGCGCCTCGACGGCATACCCGCCTTCCATTGAGATCAGAGTCGGACACCCAAGCGCAGCAATCATCGTTGCCATTTCAGTATATTCGGGCGTCTCAATGCTGAAAAAACTTATCGGGTCGCCCGCATATGTGTCAGCCCCATAAGGCACGATGAGAAGGTCAGGATCATACGCCTCCACCCGCTCGATCGCGCGGGTGAGCGTCTTCTGATAGGCTGCCCACCCCGTCCCGCGCGGCATTGGCAGGTTTAAGGCATAGCCTTGGCCCGCACCCTCGCCGGTCTCATCCCTATGCCCCCAGTAAAAAGGATAGTCGGTCACCGGATCAGCATGCAGAGAGACGGTGAGCACGTCCGCGCGATCATAAAAAATGTCCTGCGTGCCATTGCCATGATGGTAATCCACGTCGAGGACCGCCACCCGATCGGCGCCTTTCGCCAATGCACGCTCAGCGCAGATTGCCGCGTGATTGAGATAAGAATACCCGCCCATATAGTCGCGGCCCGCATGGTGGCCGGGCGGTCGGCAAAAGGCGAATGCAGGTCCGCCCTCGCTTAGTACATGATCAAGCGCCGACAGGGCGCTCTGCACGCTCCAATACACGGTCTCCCAGGTCCCCGCCGCAACCGGCGTCCCGCAATCATAGGCGTATTGCCCAAGCTCGGCATCGATCCGTTTCAGAGATAAGGGCCGCCGCCCTCTAATCGGAAACACATAAGGAAACGCATCCCCAGGCCGACCCGCGGCCACCCAATCGCGATGCGCGCGCTGGAGAAAGTCGACATATCCCGCATCATGCACAGCGAGGATGGGGTCGAGCCCGAAATCCTGCGGGGCGCTGACGTCACTTAAGACGGATTTGATCGCATCTACGCGCGCTTGTGATTCCGCGTGCGGCACCAGTTCGCCATTTTGAAGCTCGAGCTTAGGGGCGTGCTTCGATTGGTGCTCGGAGAAGAAGGATTTCATGTCACTCCGCCTAGCACAGGTCGGTGGCAAGGCCTCGCCTTTTCGCAAGCAAATTTAGTCTTCCCAGGTCTGTGCTGGGTCAGGAGGAGACATTCCCTCTCTCCGCTCATCCCGGGCTTGACCCGGGATCTCGTGCCACGAGTCCCGTCCAAGATTGCCGGAGGTCCCGGGTCAAGCCCGGGATGAGCGGTGGAAGGTGAGTTCATGTCCGCTTCGATGCCGAATCCAGGCCTTCGCTCTACTCCTGCCCGGAGACGAGCTGCGGCATGATCGGCGCCACTTGTGTTTCCATGAAGGATGGCTCGTAGGCCTCTTCAGGCGCGTTGCGGACCGCTTGGTCTAAGGCCTGTGCGTCTGGGCCAACCAAGATCCTCCACCGCTCGTCTCGGACGCCTCGTAGAATGATACGCGCCGCTTCAGCCGGGTCCAAACCATTGTCCCGGAAGGACTCACCGCGCGCTTGCGCGTCTCCGGCCTGATCAGCGTCACCGCTCGGGATATCATCGCTGAGAAGATCGCCAAACTCGCGCATCGTGTTCAGAGCAATATTCGTCCCAATGTGGCCAGGCATAACAAGGCTGGCTTTTAGATGCGGCGCGTTGTTGCGGAAGTCGTTGACCAGCGCCTCGGTAAAGCCTTTGACCGCGAACTTGGCCGCTGAATACGCGGTGTGCGAGGTTTCGGGGCCAAGGCTTGCCCAGAACCCATTCACCGAGCTGACATTGATCATGTGGCCTTCATCCGCGCGCTTGAGCGCCGGCAGGAAGGCGCGGGCGCTGTAATAGACGCCGTACCAGCAGACCCCAAATGTCCGCTCCCAGACATCGCGCGAGGCCTCGACAAAGCTGCCGCCGCCGCCAATCCCGGCATTGTTGAACAGCAAGTGGATATGATCGGTCTCGTGCTGCTCGAGCGTGTCATCCCGAAACGCGTTGAGTTGCTCTTCAATGGCCACATCGGCGAGAAACCCCGTCACCCGCACGCCCTGAGGCG
>JBCBDI010000151.1:0-6151 GCA_038529885.1 Pseudomonadota bacterium | reverse complement strand
TCAAATTCGTTTTCAACTATAGATAAGTTTACACAATCCCGAATACTACAATAAAACTTCGGGATGTGGGGGAGAGCGCTTGTCTGCCTGAGTGTGCTGCCGTGGCCTTTGGCCTCGGCAGCGCCTTGGGTTCAGCGCGAAGGGTTTGCGTATGCCCGGGCGTCGATTGCCGCCGAAACGCTTGATCAAGAACCCGGTTGGCGCAGCGATGCCTTCTTAGAGTATGGCGTGACGGATCGCTGGACGGCGACTGCCAAACTGGAAACCGTCACCCATCCACAAGTCCCGCAAGAAGACCGGTTCGGTGGGCGCGTGACCCTGCGGGGATCTGTTTTCGAAAATGATGTCCTCAGCGTGACTGGGGAAGTCGGTTTCATTCAGGGCGCTGCCATTGGTGGGCGCAATGGGTGCGATACGCCGGGCATGGAGTGGCGGGGTGGGGCGGCTGCGTCTTATAAGATCCTTGCCCGCAACGCCTATGTGTTCGGAGAGCTGGTCCGCCGCGACCATGAAGCATGCTTGCGCGACCGGGTCGAATTGGGGGCAGGGCTGGAGCTGACACAGGCTGTGTCTGCCTCCGCCCAGATCTGGATCGAAGATGGCGAGCCGGCGGCGCCGTCCGAAAAGGCCCAAGCCGAGCTTATCTGGCGGCGCGGTGACGCCGACTATTCACTTGGCTATCGCAAAGAGCTCGGCGACGCGTTCGAGGAAGAAAGTCTCTTCCTCGCTTACGCGCTCAGGTTTTAGGCGGAGATTACTCTGTAGGGGCGTCCGCCGCCACGTATCCTGTCTCGGCCATAATGTAAGCGATGACAGCCGTCCGATCGGTTGGCTTTCGAACGCCTGCAAAGCTCATATTATTACCCGGCAGGAAGTTTCGCGGGCTTTCCAGCCATTGCGCGAGAATTTCAGGTGTCCAGACAATGTCGGATTCTTGGACCGCGCGGGAATAGTTGAAGCCTTCAACCGATCCAATGGGTTTGCCGAAAATGCCATACAGATTGGGGCCGACTAGGTTTTGGCCGCCCTCGTTCAAAGTATGGCAAGACTGGCAAAGCTTGAACGTACGTTTGCCCGCATTGAAGTTTGCGCTCTTATAAGGTTCAGGCAGGTTAGCAAAGGCTTCACTTGGATCCGCTGCCGGTGCCGTTGGCGGCGCTTGTGTCGAGGAGGTGTCTGTAACCTCTGGTTTTTCAACGGTATTTTCTGGTGTCTCTGGGGCATCGCCTGAGCCGCCTCCGCAGGCGGCGAGTGCGAACGCAGAAGCAATCGCCACTAAGCTGGTTTTTGAAAAAGTCATTGAAAAACGGTCCTGTAGTCGGCTTTAACGAGAGTATAATGCCTTGTTTTGCGCGCTGCGCAAGCGGGTGACGCGACGCCATTGGTCACAGTGGACGCGGAAAATATCAGCCCCATAAGCCCGATATTAACCATACTTGCCTAGGCTTTGCCCATAACAAAAAAAGACCGATGGTGGTTAAAATGAAATGGGCTATTCTTGGGTTGACCGCAATTGCGGCAGCTCATGCGGGTGCGGCGCATGCTGGCCTGCAAGACTCCGATCTATGGATCGGGTTTTCTGAAACAGATAATGGATTTCTTCTCGACGAAGAGACCGGCGCGCTATGGATGACCGGGCCGTGCCTGAAGGCATTGGAACCGGCGACGAGCACCGGCACGACATGGATCTCTCACACGGTTGAGCTGGTTTCTGTTGGCCGAGCGATGGCGACGCTGGATCAGCGTTTCGAGCTCGAGACGAGCGATGCGGCGCCGCGGATCACGGTTGTGTCCAACGGACGCGGCGGCGTGCAGAGCTTCGCCGCGAGCGTCGATCGTGCCTGCGACGATGCTGGTGGGCATTGCGCGCGTCTCATCGCATCCCAACAGGCCTGCCAAGGCTAGCGATCCCTTCGGGATTCAGCATGGCGATGCGGTTTGGTCTATCTGTTGCGGCTTTGGCCGCGCTCTTCAGTGCTGTATGCGGCGCTGAAGCCCAAACCGTTGCGCCTGCACCTCCAACAGAACTCGGTATCGAAAACCCAGTGGATCAGCCGGTCAGCGTGCAGACCGAAACCGTCGCGCCCGCGCCAGAATTGCTCGACGAAGCGCCCGAAACCGCCGTGTCTGTCGAACATGTCGACATGATCATTGATGGGGCGCTGACTTCGGTGCGGAGCCGCGAGAACGCCTCTGGTGAGCCACTCTTCAATCTCACAGACATTGCCGCACCGCTGCGCAGCCGGACAGAGCTACATGATACGCTGCTGGGCTATCACCGGTTCCAGGATGGGGCGTTGATGTCGATCAATATGGCCGATGGCAAGGTGCGCTCGAACAAGCAGGTGCTCGGCAAATTGCCCGATTTTGAGCCGCGCGCCACCGCTGATCCTTGGATTGGGATCAACGCGGTGACGGTGATGACCGGAACGCACGCTTCTAAAGACGAGAAAGGCCGGTTCGTTCTGAAATTGGATGACCGGCTCAAGCCGCAATTTGGCCTGGAGCTATGGGTCAATGGCGCACCGGTTGAGACGTTCGGCAACGAGCCGCGCACAATTGGTCCAATCCTCTTGGTGCCGCTGGAGCCTGTCGTCGCTGAGCTTGGCCATGAGTTGAGTGTCGCCAATGGCACGGTCACCGTGCGCCGCCAGCAAGATCAGGCTGCGATCAATCTTGAGCTTGCAACGGGCCTCATCTCGGTGAACACGACGCCGCGCGGGATAACGCCAGATATGCAGCTCGCCGAACGCGACACGCTGCTTCTGCCGTTTGGCGCCATTGAAAGCCTGACGGGAACGCATGTGAAGCTGGTGCCAGGCACGAACCGCGTCGAGGTCACGCTCGACAATCGCTTGGACAGCACTGCTTTGCCTGGTGCTGACGTCGCCGACGAGGCGCGCCAGACCCCGTTCACAATGGAAAGCCTGACCTATGAGCTTAGTGACCGCGGACCGCTGCGTCTTGAGGGCCAAGCCCATTGGAGCAATTACAATTTGCGCGGCCAGCTCGAAACCGCGGGCGGCGTGGACACGTTGGCGCCGACACAGCCGGCCTGGGCTTCGGTCGATATCAATGCGCTACAAGGCTGGGCGGCGACCGTTGGTGACTATAATTCAAGCTTCCGCGAAACCTCGGGCATTGGCAGTAATCGAGTTCGCGGGGCGTCTTGGCGCAAACAGCGGGCGAATGGCGACTTGCTGGCGATTGCCGCAGGTATGCCGGTCACTGGCGCGTCGATCGAAAGCGAAACAGTGTCTGTGCCGACCTTTGGCGGCTTTGCGGCTGGGGCCCGGCTCATCGCGCAAGATCAGACCCAGGACATTGGCGTCTCCGGCGCGATCTCTGACGATGGCAACCGCTCCAGTGTGGTCGTGAATGGCCAAAAATCCTTCCGCTTCAACAATCCGGAGAAAGGCCTGCAATCGGCTTATGTTGCGGCAGATATTGGCGCGTTTTCAGGGGACGCGAGCGGCGCAGATGTCCGCGCACGTGCGTCAGCGAGCTATGCCATAAATCGCAAGGCCGGGCTGTCGGCAACGGCAAGCTATGACGGCGCGAAATTCGCCGCGGGCGCGCAGAACCCGAACTTTGCAGGCGTCTTTGACCAGCGGGTCGGCGCGCGGACGAATGTTTCGGTTGGTGCCAATTGGCGCGCCGACGAATCTTGGGGTGCGTTCAATCGCGTCTCCTTTGCAACGCGCGCGGCGGTCCGCCATAAAGGGGGTGACCAGGCCGAAACGGATACCAGCGTTAGCGTCTCGGCCAATGCGCAAATCGGTGAAGCGGGCCCAATGGTGTCTGCCATCGTCCAGACGAACACGTCCGATGCGGCTGAAGCGCCTGCCCAAGCCACAACCGTGCGTTTGCGCGGCGTACAGCGCTTCAATTGGGGCAGCGTGACGGCGTCTTATCAAAATACCAGCTCTGATACCGCTGATGGCACGCAGCAATTCGTTGCTACGGCGCAAACCAATCCAATCCGTCGGCGTTTGAATGAAAAAGGCGCGACGGTTCAGGTCGCCCCGAATGCGGTGATGAATTGGGACGGCGAGAGCACGCGCTTCAATGCTGGTGCCTCAGCCTTGATTGATGCGGGCCAAACCTTTGGCTCAAAACTCAATGTGCAAGGCCGGGTCTCGGCTTTCTCAAACTTTTCAGCAGAAGACGAGAACGCAGAGAATACGCGCTTCCTGGGCGCGCTTGAGGCCCGCTATCGGATCAACTCCAATACCCAAGTCACGGCGATCTATTCGGATGATTTCCAAGGCCGCCGTGACTTTTCCATCGGTCTGCGCGGGGCGCTGCAATTCAATCCGCCGCGTCAGCGCCGCCTGCCGGATGAGGGCAAGGGCATCCTCAATGGGCGCGTCTTCCTCGACCGCAACCGCGATGGCATTCGGCAAGACAGTGAGCCCGGCGTGCCCGGCGTTCGGGTCACTCTGATCGGGACACGTTTGGGGCTGAACACGGCGCGTGAGGGCTATTTCACCATCCAAAACATCAAGCAGGGCCTGTATACAGTCACAGTTGGCAAGCAGAGTCTGCCGCTCGGCTATATGGTGCCTGAAAGCGCGCAGCCGCGTGTGACGATCGGGTCTGGTCGCCGCACCGATGTTGAAATCCCGCTCATCCTGTCGGGCCAGGTCCGCGGCACGATTTTTATCGATGATAATGCCAATGGCGCTGTCGATCCGGGTGAAAACCGACTGGAAGGCCAATGGGTCAACCTGATCTCCGAAGAGACCGGCGAAACGCAGACCATCCATTCGGCAAGCTTCGGCCAATATGGCTTCGAGAATGTCGGACCTGGCACTTATACCCTTAAAACCACGGTGTCCGGCCGACCCGTGGTTCAGCAAATTGAAATTGACGGCAAGAACCCGTTCGTGATCGCGCCCATTCCGATCCCGCCCGATCTTGCCGACAAAGGGGGCGGGATTGATCTCGCCGCCGGCGTATTGGGGGAGCCCTAATACGTTTCTCGCCCCGGCCATGTGCCGGGGCTTTTTTTGTCCAGAGATCGGGCAAGTTGATGCGCGGCGCTTGTTCGCCGCCGCGATGTGCTCGACTTCGCTTCCGAGCTGTGGAATGGGCGGGCTCTGGTTCGCTTCAGGGAGCGGTTTATGCTCGTCGTCTTGTCAGCCTTGGTGCCGATTGCGGTCATTCTCATTCTCGGCAAAGTCTTGGCGAGCGTGAAACTGCTTTCGGCTGAAGGCTGGATAGGACTGGAGCGCATTACCTATTTTGTGCTCTTCCCGGCGCTGATTGTCAGCAAACTCGCCGTGGCCGATTTCAGTGAAGTGGATTGGCGCATGCCGACCGCTTTGGTTGGCGCCCAGGTCGTGCTTGGAGCGCTCAGCATCGCCGGCGGTCTGTTGCTCGGGCAGGGCCGGGAGCGCCTCGGTGTTTATGTGCAGTCGGCTGTGCGGTGGAACACGTTTTTCGCGCTTGCCCTGGCTCAGGAGCTGATGGGGCCGACGGGGCTCGCTTTGGTCGCGATTGCGGCGGCGGCGATGATCCCGACGGCAAACATTCTGTCAGTCGTCGCGCTGATGCAATTTTCCGGAACGCCCGTGAAGCCGATGAAATTGCTCAAAGAGCTTGCGGTCAATCCGCTGGTCTTGGCCTGCGCCGTTGGGCTTACCCTCAATCTCACGCAACTGCCGTTGCCGGAAAGTGCGGCAGAAACCCTCGACCTCCTTGCCCAGGGCACGATCGCGCTTGGCCTGCTCACGACTGGGGCTGCGATCCAAGTCAAAGGACGCTCAGCGCCGCTGACAACTGTGTTTGGCTGGTCGCTTTTGCGCTTGACCGGACTGCCCGTATTGGCCGGCATGTTGGCCACCGGCCTCGGGGTTTCGTCCTCCGTGTTCATGGCGATGATGATCGCCACAGCAGTGCCGACCGCGGTGAACGGAACGATCCTAGCGCGTCAACTTGGCGCCGACGCGCCGCTCGCGGCGAACCTGATTGCTTGTCAGACCGTGCTCGCCATCGGCACGATTTCCGCGGTCATTTGGGCCGCCGGATCGCTCTTGTAGCCAGCGGTCAGGCACGAAAAAGCCCGCACATTTCTGCGCGGGCTTTCTCAATCGGTTGGGTGAGAACAGTCTCTCTGACTATTCCTCGTCCTCTTTCAGGAGATCAT
>JBCBDI010000150.1:0-6331 GCA_038529885.1 Pseudomonadota bacterium | reverse complement strand
CCGCGCCTTGGTTGAGAATTTCAACGACATCATCCATGCGCTTGAGGTCATTGAATTCGTCAATGCACATCAAGAGCGGCTTGCCGTTTTCCGGTACGCCTTGCTCTTCTTGCATGGCATCGCAAATCAATGTGAGCAGCGCCCTCTGCCATCTAATAGCCGGGTCGCCCGCCTTTCCTTTTAGGCAAATGAAGATGCTTACGCCGTTTGGGGTGCTTTTTAGGGTCCTGACATCAAGTGCACGGGTTAACGTTCCACGAGACCCGAACACGCTATCTTTGATATTGAGATTGTTTAAAAACTCCAATTCACGGATCGAGTGACGGTGAATACCCGCCCACTGACGCGAGTTGTCTTTCCGCAATTCAGCATAACCTTTTGCCTGAAGTGCAATTTGACCGTCTAACGCACGGTTGTCTTGCATACGCTTCAACATCAACTCTATGCCGTTTGGTTTCGGTCCAAATTCTGGGCGTTCAGGCATGGAATCCGCAGATTCCCCTTCTTGCTCCCATAGTTCAAATTGTCTCTTATATTCGGCTAGTTGAGCGCGTGCGGCTTTCTCCATCTCGTCGATAGCGTCCATATATCCCACGATGATGAGCTTCTGGACGAGCCACAGATTTTTTTCGGACTTCCGGTAATCAGATGTCGTGAGGAGGTGCGCCATCACTAGTGTAGTCCAACTGACCCCCTCGTCAGACCAATCCGCGGATTCACCACCCTTTGGTTCAAGCGTTAGACCCCTAACAAGCATTGCGCACTTACCGAATAAGTCGGGATCATTCGGATCAATGTAGTCTAACAAATTACACGAGGCGTAGAGTTCTTCTGGAACGTTACGTGCGCGTCTATTGGGATCAAGCACATAAGTGTCTTGTCCTACCCCATCACAAAAATCATCGCCGTTTGCTCGACGGGCTGCGCACACAGAAGCATTCTCGCCTTTGGGATCAACACTCACAACTGATCCCTCATAAGAAAGCAAATTGGGTATTATAAATGAGCGTCCCTTTGAGCCTCTCGTCTTGCCAAAAAGTCCAACATGCTTGTCATCTGCGCCTTTTTTATTGGTCCCTACGATCTGATCGAAATTGGTGAGACTTCGGCCCAGAAAGAAGCTCTCCCCATCTTTATAAGAAAATCTATAAGCTATATCTTCTGGGTCGGCCCAATAGGCATCGCCTAGAGTTGTGGGATGTACATTCTGCATGGGCATCTCCAAGTGCATGAACTTTTGGACACATTAGGAACGCTGATCCAGTTATTGCAATTTACAAATCTGACATTTGGTCATTGTTTGGGCTAGAGGGTCGTTTTCGGAGCCGGGCTGCGCCTTCACACTCATTGAGGCGACTGCCCGGATGCGGGAACGGCCCGTCGGTTCGTTTTTGGTGGGGGTTCGACCTGAACACTTTTGCCTATTCATCTGCTGAAATCGGGTTGTCCAAGCCAGCCATCGCCGACGATGCCAGATAGGCGGGCCGTCAATCAGTTTTACCCGTAATCTCCGCTAGGCCAGCAAGCAGGCCGAGCGTCATTAACGGTCCCCCACAAAACTGATGTGAGTTAGCCCTCGATCCTATCCGGCGATCTTTCGTCAATGGCTCGGACAATCCCGTTCAGCCCAAAGATGAAAGGACACTTACAATGTCAAACCAACCTCTAAAACGCATCAAGATAGGCCTCATCACAGCGACAGTCTGGGGCAACGAAAAAGAGAATGGCGGCACGCGCTATTCAATCGACATCGTTCGCAACTATAAAAAGGATGACCAATGGAACGAAACGTCAAGTTTCGGCATTGATGACTTGCCAGTCGTCGCCAAGCTTTCTGATCTTGCCCTAGAAGCGGTGCTTGAGCTTCAGTCCAAGTAAGCTGACATTCGATCAACTTCACCGCATGTAAGAGCCGGGTTGCTTTGAGCAATCTGGCTCTTTTTCTGCGCGCCGCGCAGAGGCGGGTTTGGACCTGCTGTTTTGGAGCGGTCCAAACCCGCATTCGCTTCTAAGGAAGCGATGGATCAGAGCGTTTAGGGACACGTACAGCGCTTGGGGATAATTTCGTATACCTGCCTAGACAGAAAAACTTGCAAAATCTCAATTGTTATGGCTAATATCGGGTCTTGGAGAGTAGCCGGATATGTTTTTGCTATACAAAAACCCACCCAGACAGCCTATCGGCTGCGGGTGGTCCGGCGCTTAGCAGCGGGCAAGCGGTGTTGATTGTCCCAAATCATCCCCGCTCTGGGCGTTAGCCCAGACCCAATTCGGCTAAAGGGCTGCGCGCCCTTTCCGAAACCAAATCCGCGTTGCCACGGGACAGCAGCGCACGACTGAGTAATTGACTATGGCACGACCAAAAAAGGCAGACACGGAGAAGCGCACCGAGCAGACGAATGAGCGGTGGACAGTTTCAGAACTGGCGCAAGTGGACCAAGATGCTGCGTCTATCGGCCTTACGCGTTCTGATTTTATTCGCCTCAGTGCGCTTTCTTTGCCATTGCCAGAAGTACGCGGAAAAGCTGACCCGGAATTAGCCCATGCACTTTCGCGCATCGGGAACAACGTGAACCAGCTTGCGAAGTCGGTGCACCTGGACACGGGCTTTCAGCAATATTGGCGTGAGATCGGCGAAGAACTGCGCATTGTTCTCGCGGCTGTTTTGGATGAGTTCGACACATGATTGTTGTTGCCAACCCAAGCGGGCGATCAGGCCAATCATTTAAGGGCTTACATGCTTATTGCGCCCATGATCCAGATCGTGCCGAAAGTACGGAACGCGTTGAGTGGATATCTACCCGTAATCTTTCTTGTGATCCTGATCGCGCTTGGAAAGAAATGGCAGCAACTGCGATGATGGCTGACCAGTTAAAAACATCCGCCGGGGTGAAAGCAGGACGGAAAACCAAAAATGGGCCTGTTCTACACCTCGTTTTGTCTTTCGATCAGGACGAAGATTTAAGCCGGGGAGCAATGGAAGCCGCAGCGGATAAAATGCTTGCCTCTTTGGGGGCTGATCCTGCCAAGATGCGCGGTAAGTCTAAGCCGTCCCGCCGACAGTTTGCCGATGAGCATCAGTCAATCATGTACGCGCACGCAGACACAAAAAATACCCACCTGCATATCATGGTCAACACCGTGCACCCTGAACATGGAGTTCGTCTACCGACCTCAAACAATCATAGGAAGCTTCAGCGTTGGGCGCTCAAACACACGAAGGAAGTCGGGACAGAACACAAATATCCTGTCCGTTCAGAAAATGCTGAAATGCGCGACAGAGGCGAATACGTGAAAGGCCCCAAGCGTGTAACACGCAATATGTGGGAGCTTCAGCAAGCCGTACGCGGACCAGTGAATGATAATAATCGTACAAATCAAATTTTAGCCGAGCAGCGTGCTAAAGATGCTGCTCTGTTGAAATTGTCGAGAACAATATCTGATCGTCAATTAGAGCAACGCGCCAAGCTGGATGGCGAGTTCAAAGCCGATAAAGATCAGATCGCAACACAGCTAAAGACAGATAATAATCGCGATGCTGCGCAGATCAGAGAAGAGTTCAGACCACGCTATAGAGCGCTTAGCGCGAAGCAGGCCCAAGAACGCAAAGTATTTGAGGCCTTAGAAAAGACCATGTTTGGCAGGGCTTCAAACATGGCAAAAGCCATTAAGGCCAGCCAAGAAGAAATTCGCGAGGGCGCTAAGTCCGGCGCTGTGTCACGTGCCTTTAAGATCCTTACCCGTGCGACAGAACGCAAAGCGGCGTTTGATCGTAAGCAATTACGCGAACAACAGGCCCTAAAGACCGAACAAAACACCAAATTGGAAAGCGCGAAACGAGCGCGTCATGCGGCTCATAGCGAAACCATGCAAATTATCCGCAATGGATATCTTGTTCGCTCTGAAGCGCTGAAAAAATGGCATGACGCTGAAGCGATGCGCATCAAAGCGGGTTGGGCAAAACGGGCCGAAGAGCGCAAAGCCGTTATAGAGGCAAAAGTAGACGCGGAACCCGCACGCAAAGACTTGCTGTCTCAGATGGATAAGTCAGTTCGTAGAACGTCACGCCTAAGCGATGAGTACAAGCGTGAAATTTTGGGTGGTAAATCACTCAAAGAAGAATTCATTTGGTCAGACAAAAAACCTGCGCCAGAGCAGGACAATGAAAAAGACAATGAAAAAGACAATGGTCGAGATAAGTAGGTCGGTCCTATTTCTCGAACCCATCAGACTTATCCCGGCTCTGCTCGCTGACAGGTTCATCAGACCATATTGATTCTGATTTTTCACCGCGAGCGATTTCTTGCCGATATTCGTCTGATAAGCGGGACCGTGTTTGTTCTAGTCCCGCTCGACGGCTTTCGATTTGCGCAATTATATAGTCAGGTGCCGATCCTTCTGCCTTCATTTCCTCAAGTTCAGCTTCGGTAAATTGAGCTGCAAAGTGATCGGCGCTTTCGTCCAACATATTCTTAGCTTCGGCAGCGTCTTCAAATGAGCCATAGATTGGCACTTTGTTCGCGCCAGCCTCAAGATAGCGGTCTGCTTCCATGAATGTGGCTTCTGCTTCTTCGAACCGTTGAAGTTTTTCTTCTAGCGTTAAATCGCTATCCACGCTGAATTCATCGGCTTCACGGCCTGTGTAGCGGTCCGCTATGCCTGTTTCAGGGATGGTGCGCGTCGTTTCTGCCATGTGTGGTCCTTAGCACGAGTTGAGCGCCCTACAAATCGTGCAAAGCCTCATGATCCGTGCTTTAACACAGTGTATGGATGCATTCACTGGCAAAAACATGGACATGGATAGTCTTCGTGAGGCTATCGCCAAAGATAACGACATCCAGCTTTTCAAGAAATACAACGAGACCGAAACCGCCGCTTTCTTGGATATTCATCCGCGCACCTTGAAAGAGAACAGGTTGAAGGGCAGAATCGCCTGTATCCGGCTTGGACCGCGCACCGTGCGGTATCTTGGAATTCAGATCGCTGACTATATTATCGGGAGCATAGAATGGGCCAACCCGCAGAAGAAACCTTCAGAATCGGCGAATATTGGATTGGTAAAAAGAGCGGTAAGCCTGCCTACTACCGTTACTGGTACGACCCAGACCGAGGAATCACGCGCCGCGCATCTCTTGGCACGTCAGACTTTGAAGAAGCCAAAGACAAGCTAGCCGTTTGGTATGTGGCGAACAGAAATATTCCAGAGCGCTCAGAACTCGAAACCGTTCTGCTATCTGATGTTATCCGGCGCTACTACGAAAAACACGGGCAGCACACTCAAAGCCATGAAACATCGCGCGCAAATCTTTTGATCTGGCTCGATTACTTTGATCCTGAAACAACGGTGCATGACGCAACGCAGCCCAAGGCCGTTGATGGGTTCATTCGACATCTTCAAGACAAAGGCAATAAAGCGTCCTACATCAACCGTATCCTCACCGACGGACGCAGCGCGATCAATAAAGCTTGGAAGGATGGTGACATCGCATCAGCGCCATTCATCAAGTCGCTGAAAGTTGAAGATGCTGAGCCCAAGGGGCGGCCCTTGGAAATGGATGAGCTAAGAGCGTTTTACCACACAGCTGAAACTGAACACCTAAAGCGTTTTGTTTTATTCTCCGTTGCAACCGGTGCGCGTCCCTCGTCGGTCATGGATTTGCATAGTCAGCAGATTGATCTTGAGCGACGATTGATTGAACTCAATCCACCTGGTCGCAAGCAGACAAAGAAGATACGTCCATCCGTGAAGCTTCCCGCGCCGCTCATACCTCACGTTGTCGATGGCTGGCAGATCACCTTTAGGAATAAACCGCTCGGGTCGATTAAAACGTCGTGGCGCAAACAGCGCGCACGGTGTGGGTTGGACGATCAGGTAAACCCATATTCGATCCGTCACACGATCGCGCGGCATTTACGCGCTTCTGGCGTTCCGGCTTGGGAAGTGGGGGCGCAGTTGGGCCATAAGAAAAAAGAGAACTCCATCACAGAGATCTATGCCCCAATGGACCCGTCATATCTCGGCCAAGCGCTTGCGGCGATTGAGGCGTTTATGGAAGAATTTCTCCTAAGCCCCAGTAAGCGACCGCTCATTTCGTTGCCCCTTCGTTGCCCCTCGAAAAATGGGCCTGAGGCTGAAGCTGTATTGAATATTGGAGCGGGCGATGAGATTCGAACTCACGACCCCAACCTTGGCAAGGTTGTGCTCTACCCCTGAGCTACGCCCGCATCCTTTGGGTGAGACGGCGTTATAGAGATTCGCCGCGGCATGGCAAGGGCGATCTGAACCGGGTTTCACGAGGTCTTGCGTCGCCGCCGCGGGCGCCTATCGTCC
>JBCBDI010000149.1:0-6395 GCA_038529885.1 Pseudomonadota bacterium | reverse complement strand
CGCCATGCATACGGCCAAGCTCTATAAGCGCACCCATATGCAGCACCATCGCTCGCACAATCCAACGCCTTTCACGGCCTATAATTTCGCTGCCGCAGAAGCCGTCATCGAGTATATGTATGTGCCGATCGCGCTGATGATCATCCCGACCCATAATCTCGCGCTCTATATCGTGCTGACCATTATGATCTTCAAAAATGCGCTGGCCCATTGCGGCTATGAGGTCTTCCCCCGCAGCTGGGCCCGGATGCCGGTCCTGGGGTGGCTGACCACCGTCACCCATCACGACATGCACCATGAGCGCGGCACCGGGAATTTCGGCTTCTACTTCACCTGGTGGGACCGTTGGATGGGCACCGAGCACCCGAACTATCTTGAGCGCCTCGACGAACAAGAAGCCCGCGCCCAAGCAATCAAAGCCGCCCGCCGCGCGGCCAAGAAACGGCCTCAGATGGTGCCGGCTGAGTAAGCAAAACCGTCTCTCGAAAACCTTAGCGGTCGGAGTTCAACTCCGGCCGTCTTTTTCGAGCTCCTTCAAACATCGTCCAACGCGTTTCGAAGCGTATTATCATTAGGAGACATTCTCGATGGACATATCATTCGCTGCAATAAGCTGGCTGGCCGTGATTGCCGCCATCATCGCCGGCCAAGTGGTCCTAACCCTATGGTTCACCGTGCTCTTCGGAAATCCTTGGGCAAAAGCGTATGGCGCTGAAACCCGCGCAGACCATGCCAAGGACGTGCCGGGTAGCACCTACGGCATCGGCTTGATTTGCATGATCGCGCTTGTGCTCGCCACCGAGCTCTTGCATCAGGCGGCGGGGATCGACAGCATTTCAGGCGGATTGGTATTCGGCCTGATCGCGTCTCTCGGCTATGGGGTCGCCACGGTACTTCCCGGATATGCGTTCTTAAAAAAATCCGATGCCGGTCGGATCGCAGCAGGCAGCCAGGCGATCGCTATCTTTGTGGTTTCATTCGTGCTCGGCGCGCTCGGCTAGGTCACGCCTTCCCCGCCCCATGCGTCTCGATCTCCTGGATCTCACGCCCGAGGAAGAAGGAAATCGCCGTCCGGATCAGAACCAGCAGCCCGACAAATATTAGATCGGTCAGCTCGCGCGTGATCACGGTATGGATGATGTCCGACGCGATCATAAATTCGAGGCCGGTCAGGATATAGGTCCCCAAAATCGTGCGCGCGGCGCTGAGATGGCTGAGATCACGGAGCAGGCCGATCCCATGCCGCAAACCCGCGAATAGGCGGATAAGCGCAACAAAGAAGCCGAACAGAATGAGCGCTACACCGATCAAGTCGATGCAGATGGCGAGGCCTTCAAGCGCATGCATGACCGGCGCGTCCAAGCCGAAAGGCAAATGCTCGAGCGAGGTGCCGCCGGTCATGCCCTCCATCATATGTCCGCCCGTATCGCTGGCCATCACATCAACTCCGCATCCGTGATCACTTCGATCAGGGACGGCCCTTCATGTGCGATAGCTTTGGCGAGGGCGGCATCCAGCTCTTCACGGGTTTTGACGAGTTCGCCCATGCCGCCGCAAGAGCGGGCAAAGCCAGCAAAGCTCGGATTGACGAGACTGGTCTGCCAGACTTCGAACTCAGCGGCTTTTTGCTCTTTGGTGATCTTGCCGAGCTCGGAATTGTTCATCAGCACGTGCGTGATGTTCATCCCGTATTTGACCGCCGTGGTGAATTCCATCGCATATTGGCCAAAGCCGCCATCGCCGGAAACCGAGATGACTTTGCGGCCCTGATACGGTCCCTTCTCTTGCGTCGCCGCCCAAGCGCCCATCGCCGCCGGGAAAGAGAAGCCAATCGAGCCGAGATAGCCCGACATCAGGACGCGCTGCTCGCCCGTTGGCTCGAAATAGCGCCCGAAGGAGTAAGTATTATTGCCCACATCCACTGGCAGGATCGCATCTGCTGGCGCATGCCGCGTGAGCGCCGCGAAGAGCGCTGCCGCCGAGACGCCTTTGCCGCGATCTTCTTCCACGCGGCTCGCTTTCTCGGCGCGCCAGAGTTTCCAGCGTTCGGCCACCTCGCCGCGCAGATCCATAGCTGCAGAGCCGCCGCGCTCCATCTCGGCTTTCAAGAGATCTGACGTGACCGCAACATCGCCCATTACCGGCACGGTGACAGGGTGGCGTTTGGCAAGCCGCATCGGATCGGTGTCGACTTGGATGGTCGGCGCGCCTTCATAGATGCCGGTATGATCAGAGAAACTGGAGCCAAAGACCAGGAGCAAGTCAGCCTCGTTCATGAACCAGCTGGCAATCGGTGTGCCCGACCGGCCCATTACACCCGCTGCGAGCGGATGATCGTCGCCTATCTGGCCTTTCGCTTTAAACGTCGTGGCGATGGGCGCACCAAGTTGTTCGGCCAGCGCGATGACGCTTTCCATGCCGTTGAGAGCGCCATAACCGACAATGATCATTGGACGCTTAGCACCTTTGAGAAGATCGGCTGCTTCTTTCAAAGCCGATGGCGGTGGACCGACGCACAGATTGGCCATCCGCCCTTCTGGGCCATAGGCTTTCGCACCCTTTGCCGCTGGCTTCGGCTGAACATTGTCTGGGAAGACCAAATGCCCGACGCCGCGCTCCAGGATGGAGGTCTTGATCGCTTGAGTCATGAGAAGCGCATGATCAGAGGTGAGATGCACCGTCTCAGAGAAGGCAGCGACCGCTTCGAAAGCGGCTTCAAGATCAATGTCTTGAAATGCGTGAACGCCGACCACTTGATCCTGAACCTGCCCCGTTAGCGCAAGCGCGGGCGCGCCATCGACTTTCGCGTCCCAAAGACCGGTCAGCAGATTGGTCGCGCCGGGGCCTGCAATGGTGAGGGCAGCCGCCGGATGCCCGGTCAGTTTACCATAGCCTGAAATGGCAAAGGCGGCGGCGCCTTCATGGCGGATGCCATAATATTTGAGCTTGCCCTCGGCTTCTTGCACGCGCAGCGCATCGGCTAAGCCGAGGTTCGAGTGCCCGACCATGCCGAACACGCTGGTCACGCCCCAATTGGTCATCGTCTCCGCCATGACATCGGCAATGGTGCGCTCGCGCGGCGGCAGAGACGGAACACCGACATAGACACCGTCTTCGCGGACATCGACATCGAACATGTCTTGGCCCGTATCTTCATGACCACCGGGTGGTTTGCCGGTCAGCGGATCAAAGTCCCAGCCATGCCAGGGGCAGCGCAGCCAGCATTTGTCATCAATGCCTTTTTCGATCGAGCCTTCGCCCAGCGGTCCACCTTGGTGCGGACATTTATTGTCCATCGCAGCGTATTGGCCGTCGAAATGAACCAGGGCGACGGATTGTGTTCCGGCGGTCGCAGACTTCACGCGGCCGTCCGCAATTTCGTCTGTCTCGGCGACTTTGTGCCAGATCAGCGTGGTTGTGGATTTAGACATTTATGTACCCCTCGCTTGCTTTCCGTTGCCCTATCGAAAATATCTATGTTGGACATATAAAATAACGATCACAATTTTTTGGGGAGTCGTGATTGGCGCGTCATAGTCTTGCTCGATAGAGGCAGGCATGGATTGAGAGGGGTTCTATAGCATGAACAAAATCGCCATCGCGAAATGGGACGACCTGGCCGACCGCCAACCGGAATATGCCATTGTAGGAGAAGTGGACCTAGTGGTCGTGCGCTTTGATGAGACTGTGTCTGTCTTTTACGGGCGCTGTCTGCACCGCGGCGCGCTCATGTCAGACGGGCATGTCGATGCGAATGACAACCTCATCTGCGGCGTCCACAATTGGGATTATCGCTTGGATAGCGGCGTGTCTGAATATGAGAATTCTGAGGCGCTGCCAAAATTCCAAGCCTGGATTGAAGGCGGCGAGGTGCTCGTCGATGCCGAAGAGATCAAAGCCTGGGGCTATGCCAACCCACAGCCTTATCAGCGCGATGAATATCTCGGCCTCTATCAAGACCCGAGCCATGCGCCCCACCCTGAACCGACCAATGGCCTGATCCAGCAATATGCCCGCGACGGCCTCAGCAAGACCGGGCATCATGGCATAACGGATTCGATGGGCGTTCCGCGCGATCAGCTGCCGCAATGGGACGATATCCAAATCCTGACCGCGCAGTTGCAAAAGTTCCCGCTGCTGGATGATGAGCCCGTCGATACCAAGGTCGTCATTGGCCCGAACGCGCAAAAGCCGCTGCATCTCGATATCCCGCTCTTCGTCTCAGACATGAGTTTCGGCGCGCTGTCTGAGCCCGCCAAAGTAGCGCTCGCGCGCGGCGCAGAGCTCGCTGGCACCGGCATTTGTTCCGGCGAAGGCGGGATGCTGCCCGAAGAACAAGAGGCCTGCTCTCGCTATTTCTATGAGCTCGCTTCGGGCCGGTTTGGTTTTTCCTGGAACAAGCTCGACAAAGTCCAGGCCTTCCACTTCAAAGGCGGCCAAGGCGCGAAAACCGGGACCGGCGGCCACCTGCCGGGCGAGAAAGTCAAAGGCAAGATTGCCGAGGTTCGCGGCCTCGAAGAAGGTACCGCCGCAATCTCCCCGCCCCGCTTCCCAGACTGGACTGATTGCGCACAAGTCAAAGACTTTGCCGACGAGGTCCGAGACCGCACTGGCGGCATCCCGATCGGCTATAAGCTCTCGGCCCAGCATATTGAGAAAGACATTGAAGCCGCCCTGGAAGTCGGCGTCGACTATATCATTCTCGACGGACGTGGCGGCGGCACAGGCGCAGCGCCGATCATCTTCCGGGACAATATCTCAGTGCCGACCATTCCGGCCCTCGCCCGCGCGCGCAAATTCTTGGACGAAAGCGGGCGCGGCGATGTCTCTCTGATTATCACGGGCGGCCTGCGCAAGCCTGGCGATTTCGTCAAAGCCATGGCCCTCGGCGCGGATGCAATCGCTGTCTCGAATGCCGCCATGCAGGCGATTGGCTGCATCGCCATGCGGGCATGCCACACCAATAATTGCCCGGTCGGGATCGCCACGCAGAAGCCGCATCTAGTCTCGCGCTTGGTGATCGAGAAATCCGCGCAGAGGCTTAGAAATTTCTTCGATGCCTCAACCGATTTGATGAAAGTCATGGCGCGCGCCTGCGGGCATCACAAACTGACTGACTTCAACGCCGATGACCTCACCACATTCAGCCGCGACATGGCGGATCTCTCTGGGGTCGCTTTTGCAGGAGTGAACCGATGAGCGAAGCGGCGGCAGAACTTCTGGTCTTAGCGCTCGGCGTCTATTTCGGGCTTGGGCTCTTGGTCGGACTGATCTTCATGTTTGGCGGCGCGGGCCGGGTTGATCCAGCCGCGAAAGGCAAAGGCCTTCCTTTTCGCGTGCGACTGCTCATCCTACCCGGCGTGATCGGGCTCTGGCCATTGATGCTCGCCAAACTCTTCACGCAGAAGGAGCCACCGGTCTCATGAAACGTGCACATCGACGCGCTCACTTTGCCATCTGGGCCATTCTCGGTCCGATCATCCTTTGGGTCTTGGTGCTCGCCGTCCTGCATCGGCCAGCGGCACCGACCAATGACACCCTGCCCCCGGCTCTGATTGAGGAGGCGCGCTAATGTCTCACGATTATAAAGCCGTTCAATGGACGCCCTTTAAAAAGCGCTTCGACCTTTGGATGCTGGCCGGAATCGCGCTCTATCTCATCCTGTTTGTCGTCATTGGCGAGATGGCCCAGCCCCCCGGCGAGAGCGTCCACCCGGTGCAAGCGGTTATTCGTGCCACTGGTACGCTTGCCTTCCTGCTGCTGACCTTCATCCTCTGCATTGGCCCGCTCGCGCGGCTGACGGATCGGTTCAAGCCGTTTCTCTATAATCGCCGCCACCTTGGCGTGACGACCTTCCTGATCGCACTGGTCCACGCGGGCCTGGTCATCATGTGGTATCACGGCTTCTCAGAGACCAATCCGTTGGTCTCGATCTTCATTTCCAATCCGCGCTATGACAGCCTTTCCGGCTTTCCGTTTGAAACCTTAGGCTTTGTCGCGCTGATCATCATGTTCTTGATGGCGGCCACGAGCCACGATTTCTGGAACGCCAATCTCGGGCCCGGCATTTGGAAAACCCTGCATATGGGTGTCTACGTTGCCTATGGCTTGCTGGTCATCCACATCGCGCTTGGTGCCATTCAATTTAACAAGAGCCCTGTCTATGTCGCCCTGTTAGGGGCTTCCGCGATCACCGTGATCGGCCTGCACATCGCCACTGGAATGGCGAGTCTTCGCCCGTCAGACCGCACCGCCAATGAAGGCTGGCTGAAGGTCGCATCCGTCGATGAAATGGAAGATGCGCGCGCCAAAATCGTGCGCCCCGTTTCTGGTGAAGCGATCGCCGTCTTCCGCGATGGTGACAAAGTCTCGGCCGTCTCCAATGTCTGCCGCCA